>NZ_WTKS01000005.1:0-253427 GCF_011378625.1 Pseudoalteromonas sp. c7(2019)
CTACAGAGGACTTTCACCTCATAAGTCAATGCCCATGTCGGGCGTACACAAGCGCATCAAAAATGACGTCAAACGCTTGGCTGACGCTCATTCTTCGCTAATTTTAGCCAAGCATTATCCGCATTTTATGCGGGCGCTAGCAGTACTAGCTATAGAGAATTTTTCATGAAACAGAATGCAATCAATTTTAAAGAAAAGTTTACTAAGTTTACAGATCATTGGTCTCCTCGTGTAATTGCAGAAATGAATGACTATCAGTTTAAATTGGTCAAAGTAGAAGGTGAATTTGTATGGCATGATCACCCGGATACTGACGAAGTTTTCATTGTAATTGAAGGGTGCCTTAACATTGAATTTCGCGATGGAGTCGTTACATTAGAATCAGGTGAAATGTTTGTAATCCCTAAAGGCATTGAACATAAACCTATAGCAACTTCAGAATGTAAAATCATGATAGTTGAACCTAAAGGTGTTGTTAATACTGGTGATTCAGGTAGCGAACTTACAGCAGAAGATGATGTTTGGGTGTAATGCACAGCTAACAAGAACATTAGACGGAATTTACTCTTCCCCCATTTAATAGGTATCACGATTGTTTTTACCATACACATTCTCAGGACTTATTTGCATTAGTAGTGCGGGGTTGTCTATTGATTTAAACCCGTATTGTGCATAAAGCCCGTGTGCATCAGAAGTGGCTAATAAAAAGCGCCTGAGCCCTTGCAGCTCAGGGTGCTCCACTATCGTTTTAATAAGTAACTTACTCAGACCATTACCTTGCAAATCTGGGGTAATAAATACATCGGCTAAATAGGCAAAGGTTGCTTTATCGGTAACTACCCTGGCAAAGCCAACTTGTTCGTTATGAGCGCTGTAAACACCAAAGCACATTGAGTTATCAATAGCTGATTGCATCACGCTTTTAGGAATGCCTTTGGCCCAATAGCTATTAGCAATAAAGTTATAAATAACGTTAAAGTTAAGTTTGCTTTTGTCTGTGCTTATTGAGTAGTTACTAATGTTTGCGCTCATAAGTTAATAGTCTTTTTTACCAACGTTTTTATAAACATTTCTATAGAACGTTCCTATAGCCTATAAATAATCTTTAACGTTTTTTAGCTGTTTGTCGTGTACTTTTGAAAGTACTAACAATGAGCAAATAGCCCCAAATAACGCCAGTCCCATATCTGATTGGGTATCCCACACGTAACCTTGCGTGCCTAAAAATGCGTCTGCGTTTTCGCCGCTTAGTATCGCAACCCACCATTCTATTAATTCGTAAAAAGCACTAAATGCTAAGCATATCGAAATAACAAAGGTTATTAACCAGCCTTTGCCGTTTACTACTTTTTTGCGCAGTAAAATTTCGCGGGCTAATAGTGCAGGTACAAAACCTTGAAAAAAGTGCCCTACTTTGTCGTAGTTATTACGCTCGCTACCAAATAGGTTGTCGAACAAAGGGACTTCGGCGTAGGTGTAATGCCCGCCAATCATCAGCACTATGCAATGCGCTAAAATAAATGTATATAAAATAGGAGTAAGTTTAAAGTGGCTATAGGTACTTGCTAGCAGCACTAAACCAATAATTGCGGGGATAACTTCAAGCAGCCATGTAAATTGATCTTTTGGGTTAATACCAGACCAAATTAATACAATAAAAAACAGGCTCAGCCATAAATACTTCATTTAGAATCCTTTTCTAAATTGATCAAATTTACGGCATTTTACGCTTTTGAAATAAACGACGCTACCTATAGTTTGTTTTTGCTGTAATGCGATTAAACAAAGTAGGAAAAAAGCGCTTAATTGTGGGCGCCCAACCACTTAAACCTTTGCCAATAATCACTTCGTCTTTTTTATTACTAATGGCACGAATCATTTTTGAAGCCGCTACGCTTACATCCATGCCATTTTCTATCGACTCTTCTGGTTTATTTTGCGCTGTGCCTTGCTCGTTTAGTGAGTTATGCGCAATTGCTGTTTTAATAGATCCTGGGCAAATTGTTAAACAATGAATATTATGTTCCGCTACTTCTGCACGTAGGCAATCCATAAAACCAACAACCGCATATTTAGAACCCGAATAACCCGTTCTAAATTTTGAACCAACTTTACCCGCCACACTACTAATAGACACAATTGAGCCACTGCGCCTTGCCACCATAGCAGGCAATACAGCTTTAGTAAGTGCAATTAAGCCAAAGTAATTAACCTCCATTAATTGGCGATACACGTTAAAATCATTTTCTAAAAATAAACTGCGCTGCGATACGCCGCCGTTATTAATTAAAATATCAATTGCAGGAAGATCGTTCATTTTTGCTGTTACTGTACTCAGTACATGCTCTGGCTGAGCTAAGTCCAGCGGCACAACTAAGTGCCCTTCGCCTTTAAGCGTTGCTTTTAAATCGTTTAGTTTATCTACATTGCGCGCCGATAAAATAACGCGCGCTCCAAGCTCGGCAAATTGTATAGCAAGCTCTTTACCAATACCTGACGATGCCCCGGTGATCCACACGGTTTTATTATTATATTGCATGCGTTATCTGCCCTTTTATTGTTATTTATTAGGTTTTATAAAGGTACTTAGTAAAGTATTTTACGCCTTTGTAGGACCTGCTATTGCGTTTACTTCATCTTCTAATGTTTTGTAAAAACCCATTAAAAATAGTAGTTCAACAGTTACGTACAAAGGGCCAATAATTAAACCAATTAGGTCATCTACAAACGCCGGTTTTTTACCTTCGTAATAGTGCCCAATAAACTGTAATACCCAGCCAAATACAAACACACCTACGCCAATACTCAACCAAGGCCAAAACGCCATTGCCGCAATAGGCTGAGCACCAACAAGGAGTAAAGTGAATATCACGGCCATAATAAAGCCAAGCGAAAAGCTCAGCATAAAATAATAAACAACCGACGCTAATACAAAAAGTTGTGCACCATCAATTACTACACTACCAAGGGGTATTTGAATGCGCGCTAGTAAACACAACGCTGCAAATACAATGAGCGGAATACCAATAAAGTGCGTTAGTACATTACGCTTAGAACGATGATACAAACCATATTTACCAAGTTGCTGTTGAAGTGTTTTCATTGTTTTGCCTTTATTTTTATATATAAAACTTACTTTAGCAAAAGTAAGCACAGCAACAATGTCAGGTATCCGACATTTTGTAAATTAAACAAATGCAGAAATTATTTTACCCGGCTCATGCTCACCTTTCATATCCGTTCGCTCGCGCCCTTTTTGATACTCTTGCTCAAGCATTTTTTGAAGTTCCTCTATTTTATCAGCAATTGCGCTAGGGTCTGCGCCCTCACTTTGCTGTTCTTTAATAAGCTCTTCTATTGTCGCTTTTAGCTCGTCTATTTTGTTTTTGTTTACACCTAAGCGCTGATAAACCAGCGCTTCTTGGGCACTTTCTAAAAATGTTGGTTCTTTAGGGGCTGAGGTAATGCCTTTAGTATCACTTGTTTTTACGTTAGGGAGGGTATTAGTTGCCGCAACTTCGCTTGGACCTGCCGCTTTATTTACTGTAGGAGAGTTATAATTACTATATTGATTTTTAAAGGTTATTGTAGTCATTAGCTCAAATCCATTGTTGCGTTACATTATCTGTAGCAATTTTGGTTCCAACTAAATAAAGCAGCTTCTATTTAAGCTTGTGTAGCACGGGCCTGTAACTTTTGTTTATCTAAAACAGTTATGCGTTGATACCCCAAACTAATAGCTTGTAAGCTAACAAGCTGTTGCAGTATTTGATTAATAGTTTGGCGCGTTAAGTAGGTCATATCAGCAAGTTGCTGCTGAGATAAAAAAAGCGGTGTTAAGTCCTCTGTATGTTCGCTAAGCATTAAAAGTCGATTGCATACTTTTTGCTCAGCGCTTAACAGGGCGTGATCTTCCATTGAGGTAAACATTAGGCGTAACTTTTGTGCCAGCAATAAACCAAACTCTTGCCAATATTGTGGCTGTTCGTTTAATAGCTGTTCAAGCGCACGTTGGGGCACGTAAAAAAGCACAACATCAGTTTGTGCATATACATCGTGAGTGCGCAGGCCACCATCAAACAAGGTAACTTCGCCAAACCACAGTGATGAATCAATAAAACTGAGTACGGCTTCTTTGCCTTCGTTACTTACGCCACTAATACGCACCACGCCGCTAAGCACTGCATAAATTCCATCGTGCTTATCACCTCGCAAAAATAATGATTGCTGAGCTTTTAGCGAGAGCGTTTTGCCCTGCGTTAATAAAAAACTTTTTAAATAAGCGCTACGGTTTTTAAACCAATGCCCTTGCTCTATAACGTTTTGCTGCTGTGGAGTCATTATTTACTGCATTTGCTTATTAAATGGCTGTTTTTCGATAACCAATTTTTTAGGGAAATTTAAATCGGTTGCTATAACAAAGTCATCGTAAGGATCATTACCCGAAAACAGCTCAGTTATTAATGTGTCGTTTTTATAAACATTAACGGTTACACCGCTGCCCATACCGCCTGAGTTAATAATATAATAATGATATTCGCCGTTACTAAAAAATAAAATACTCTCGCCAATACGCCCTACTTGCCTGTAGTAACTACCAAATGGTGTATCTGGTGAAGCTTCTTTTTCAAGCCCTATGTCATTAATACGACCAAATCGATAACTAAGCGATGAGTCATCTTTTGCAACACAAACAGAAAGTACCTTCTCGGTAGGCTCTAACTTGTAAGCTGTATTTTCATCTGGGTTACGCACAACTTTATGCATTTTTGCGTTAATGTAGGCTGCTTCATTACTTTTACAGTGCGTAGCTAGCATACCGACGACTAAAGCGGGTTCGTTTTTTTGAACTACAGGAGGTGTGTTTACTTTGTTATTAGTGGGTAAGTTACTTGCATTATTATTTAGCTGAGAGCTATCTTGCATTGCCATACTTTGGTCGTCACAACCAAACAGTGCAAACAAGAAGAAAGAATAAAAGCTCGCTAAAAATTTAATGCGCATAATAAAATCCATCTATGAGAGAGCCTTTAAAATAGCGATAAAACTAGCGACCCGCAACACTCTTATGCGTAATACTTTATAAGTTTATTTTTAAACCATCTTCTGCAAAAACTACGTTACTTTTTAGTGATTTAATTAACGATTTTTTAAACAATTGCTGATTTTTTAATGACCGATTCATAAAATGAGATAGAACCGCCGTTTTAGGTGCCTAAAAATTTCACATTTAATAATGTGTAAATTTTCAGCAAAGGTGCCTAGGTTTAGTCACCAACGCTCTACCTATTGATTTTAGCCTGTAGTAAAAGCTGATGTTAAAACACCATAAAGTGTTTAAATAACTAAATGAATCAGTAATCGAGTTTCTTATAATAAAATGTTGTTACAGCACTGTATTTGAATGGCCTTTCATAACCAACTGTAATTTATGATTTAAATATAAAAACACACATTTTAAAAACAATTTAGTCTCATTTTATTAAAACAATAGTTGACCCTATTTAAAATTTAAACTAGCATTTCTGGAAGCGCTTCCACAAAGCTAAATTAAATAGGCTTTTCTGGAAGCGCTTCCATACATTTGACAATGTTTATAATTACACAATAACAGCCCCATACAAGCTGTTAATAATAATGATAAAAGCGCGAGGGAAACCGAATGTCTAACCATATTGTAAGAAAAACAAAGATAGCAACCAGCCTATCTCTGATTTTAGGCGCATCAATCTCTTTACCTGTATATGCACAAGAAGCAAATACAGATGTTGAAGTAATTCAAGTTACTGGTTTTAAAAGCAGTATTAAAGAGTCTACTCGTTTAAAGCGCGACGCCGCTGGCGTTGTAGATGCTATATCAGCTGAAGATATTGGTAAATTCCCCGATACCAACTTAGCCGAGTCGCTACAGCGTATAACGGGTGTTTCTATTGATCGCTCAAATGGTGAAGGCTCTAAAGTAACAGTTCGTGGTTTTGGCCCCGACTACAATATGGTAACCCTAAACGGACGTACTATGCCGGCGGCATCTTTGCCTGCAGGCGGTGGTACACCCAGCTCTCGTGCATTTGACTTTGCAAACTTAGCGTCTGATAGCGTTAAATCGGTTGAAGTATATAAAACGGGTAAAGCTAGCATTGCATCAGGTGGTATTGGCGCAACAATTAATATTAATACCGCTCGCCCACTCGACAATCCAGGCTTTGTTTCAAGCATTGGCGTAAAAGCATTACACGACTCAACAAACCGTGTTGGTGATGACATAACACCAGAGCTTTCAGGCTTAATTAGCTGGACCGACAGTGAAGCTAAATTTGGTGCCTCGTTAACTGCAAGCATGCAACAGCGCGATAGCTCATCAACAGGTGCGTTTGTAAATCAATGGAATACATCTGCTTTTGACGGCACAATCCCACAAGCTGCAGACGATATTGTTTTAACTAATGCACCCGCCGTTGGCCAGCTTTATTCAATGCCATCAGATTTGCGCTACACCATTGCCGACAGAGAACGCACTCGTACAAACGCACAATTAACGCTGCAGTACAGCCCAATTGACGATTTAACAGCCACGCTTGATTACACATATTCTAAGCAAGATTTATTCGAAGCCCGTGCTGAGCAATCAATATGGATGGATAACTACAAAAGCGCGCTAACATTTGACGACAACACGGTAAAAACCCCTATTTACTACCGAGAAGAACGTCGCGATCAGCAAACACGCGATTTAGGCTTAGCGTTTCAAGAGCTAAACCAAGTTAATCAAAACGACTCTATTGGTTTAAACGTTGAATACTATTTTAATTCAGAATTGAGCTTTATGTTTGATGCGCACAATTCAAAAGCCACTAGCAAACCAGATGCACCTTACGGCAGCTGGGTAAACGCAGGCTTGGGCGCAAACGTAGTTAACGCACAAGAAGTTGATTTTAGCCGCGAACTGCCATCAATGAGTATCGATTTTGATGATTGCCGCCGAGACAACCTAAATTGTAATAACACGTTAGATGCCTCTGATGTGGGTACGTCTATTTTAGATTCTAACTTTGCTCGCCAAGAGTCTGAAATCACAGAATTTAGAATCCATGGTAAATACGAAATTGAAAACGGCGCAATTGACTTTGGTATAGAGTCTCGCTCTATGGAAAGCCATTCACTGCAATCACTTACACGTAATACAATGGGTAACTGGGGTATAGAAAACCCAGGCGAACTACCTGATGGCTACCTTAACCCAACAAACTTTTTAGCTGAGTTTGACGACTACGATACATCGGGCTCGTTCAACCAAGGTTATACCGGCAGCGCATCGCAAATTGGTTACTGGGCAGGTGAAGAATACGGATTTAACTTTGCAGCCGATGGCGCATTTGCAACTAACCGCACCATTGAAGAAGATATAACCGCAGCGTTTGTGCAATTTACTTACAACGGCTACATTGGCGATATGCCATACAACATTGTAATTGGTGCGCGCCAAGAGTCTACCGACATTACCTCAACGGCTAATATCGATTTACCTAACGCAGTAGCGTGGGAAGGTAATAACGACTTTAACGTTCGCTTTGGCTCAGATAAAGAAGATTTCACCCTTAAATCTAGCTACGATCACTTTTTACCAAGCTTTGACTTTGACATAGAGGTAATCGAAAACGTAAAAGCGCGTTTTTCTTATAGCACAACAATTGCTCGCCCAACTTACGACAACTTAAGTTCAGCAGCGACTGTTGGTGTACCGGGTGCCCCTACTCTTTTAGCGGGTTCTTCACCGGCTACAGCGTCAACAGGTAACCCGGGGTTAGTGCCGCTTGAATCAGATAATATTGATGTATCGGCTGAGTGGTACTTTGCAGAAACAAGTTATGTGTCGGTAGGTTATTACACTAAAGACATCGAAAACTTTATTGGTTTAACACCAATGACGCAAAACTACTACGGATTACGCGATGCAACAGCGGGCCCTCGCGCTCAAGCTGCCATTGCTGAGCTAGAATCTCGCGGACTTGCTCTAACCGATTCAAACTTATTTCAAATGGTTGCCGCAACAGAAAATGGCGTTGATTTTGACTCTATGACCTACGAAGAGTTTGAAGCCGCCTACGATGTAATTGCTAATAGCGATGACCCATTACTAGAATTTACAGCGCAAGTACCTACCAACAATAAAAATGCCACCATTGATGGTTTTGAAGTTGCCTTTCAGCACTTTTTTGGTGAAAGCGGTTTTGGTGTGCAAGCAAACTACACCACTGTTAATGGCGACATAGACTTTGATGTAAACGCCGACCCTACTACTACACAATTTGCACTAGTGGGTTTAAGCGATACAGCTAACTTTATTGCAATGTACGAAAACGATGATTTTCAAGCACGTATTGCTTACAACTGGCGTGATAAGTTTTTAAATAGCGCAGCTCGATACGTAAATGAGCCAGGCTTTACTGAAGAATATTATCAAATCGACTTTAATGTTGCGTACAACTACAGCGAGCAACTATCGTTTTTTGTTGAAGGCCTTAATATTACTGAACAAAACAGCCGCGAACATGGCCGTACGTCAGTTCAATTGTGGAACCTACAACAGCTAGGTGCACGTTACAATATTGGTATGCGTTACAACTTCTAAAGGTAATACAAAGTAAAGCCGTTAGTTTTTACTAGCGGCTTTTTTGTATTTAAAACAGTATTAATGCTAGTTTAATTGTTATCAACTTTAGGGTGTTAACTCATGACCAAACCAATAACAAAAATAGTCGTTTTAGGTGGTGGTACTGCCGGCTGGCTAAGCGCAGGCTTATTAGCCGCCGAACACCCGCACCTTAATGTAACGTTAGTGGAGTCGGCAAATGTGCCTATATTGGGTGTGGGCGAAGGCACGTGGCCGTCAATGCGCAACACCCTACAGCGCATTGGCACTAAAGAAAGTGATTTTATAACCCAGTGCGACGCGTCATTTAAGCAAGGTTCTAAATTTATAAATTGGCGAAACCTCAGCGAGGGAGAAAACTACTACCACCCTTTTATGAATCCACAAGGCTACGAGCACACTAATTTACACGCCAGTTGGCAACGTATTGCACCTGATCAAAAATTTGCCGACGTTGTTAATATGCAAAGCTTTGTATGCCAAGCTGCACTTGCACCAAAGCAATTACAAACACCCGAATATGCAGCGGTCACCAACTATGGCTATCATTTAGATGCGGGTAAATTTGCTGAGTTTTTAAAAAATCACTGCGTTAAAAACCTAAACGTTACACATATTACTGACGATGTAACCGAGGTTATTAACGACGAACATGGCTATATTGCCTCATTAAAAACAATTAATAATGGCAATATAACGGGTGATTTATTTATAGATTGCTCAGGCTCTCGTGCTCGTTTAATTGGTGAGCATTTTAATAGTGAGTTTATAGCGCAAGATCATATTTTATTTAATAACAGCGCTGTTGCGGCGCAAATACCTAATGCACACGCCGATCAGCCAATTGCCTCTGCTACACTATCTACAGCGCAAAGTAACGGTTGGATTTGGGATATAGCCCTACCAACACGCCGTGGCACAGGTTATGTATTTAGTAGTAAATATCAAAGTGATGAAAGCGCAACAAATACACTAAAAAGCTACATAGCCAAAAGCGCCAGTGAGCAACAAGCTGAGCAACTTACCTACCGCGTATTAAAATTCAGCCCTGGTTACAGGCAAAAATTTTGGATTAAAAACTGTGTTGCCGTGGGTATGTCTGCAGGCTTTTTAGAGCCACTTGAAGCGTCAGCACTTGCTATGGTTGAGCTTTCAATTAGCATAATAAGTGAGCAACTACCGCAAACCCGTACTCATATGAGCCAGCTTGAAACTCGTTTTAATGACCGTTTTAGCACTCGTTGGCAACGCGTTATTGAATTTTTAAAACTTCATTATGTGCTAAGCGAGCGCGACGACACTCCTTATTGGCAAGATATTAGTAATTTAAATACCGCGCCCGAGCGCCTGCAAAACTTACTTAAACTTTGGCAATTTCAACCCCCTAGCCGCTTTGATTTTATTGAAAACGAAGAAGTGTTTTCATCAAGCAGTTATCAATACGTTTTATATGGCATGGGCTTTAATACACAAACAGTATCTGCACAAAATACATTTAACGACCCACGTGCTGGGGATTACTATTATCAGCAAAATCGCGAAAAAATAGCGCAGTGCTTAAATGGACTGCCAAGTAATCGCGCGCTTTTAAATCATCTTTTATCAAATAATGGGCAGCCACATAATGACTAAAACAAACGCTGTTAAAAACGTAGTAATTGCTGGAGGCGGCACTGCAGGTTGGATGGCCGCAGCGGCACTTGCTAAACTAGTTGGTAACAATATAAACATAACCCTTGTTGAATCTGACGATATTGGCACTGTAGGTGTTGGCGAAGCAACAATTCCGCCTATTCGTACATTTCATAAATTGCTGGGTATAAACGAGCAAGCATTTATGAAAGCCACTCAAGCCAGTTTTAAATTAGGTATTAGCTTTGAAAACTGGGGCGATGAAAACACGCATTATATTCACTCATTTGGCGCAACGGGCAAAGAATGTTGGGCGGGTGAATTTCATCACTTTTGGTTGCAAGGTAAAGCACTTGGAATAAACAACCCATTTGGCGATTACTGCTACGAGTTGCAAGCGGCTAAAAGCGGTAAATTTGCGTTTAATCAGCAAAACCCTATTAACTATGCCTACCATATGGATGCCACGCGTTACGCGAAGTTTTTGCGTGAATTTTCAGAGCCATTAGGTGTAAAACGCATTGAAGGTAAAATACAAAAAGTAGTAAAAAAAACTAAAACGGGCCATATAGAATCACTTACTTTAAATAATGGCGAGCACATAAAAGGCGACTTTTTTATTGATTGCACCGGCTTTAGAGGCTTATTAATAGAGCAAGCATTGCATACTGGCTACGAAGACTGGTCGCATTTACTACCGTGTAACAGCGCCATTGCGGTGCAAACAAAATCAACCAGCGATACCGTATTGCCACTTACCCGCTCTATTGCCCACAAAAGCGGTTGGCAATGGCGTATACCGCTGCAAAACCGTGTAGGCAACGGATTAGTTTATTGCAGCCAATATATGGATAATGAGCAAGCCAAAGCGCTATTATTAAATAACATTGAGGGCGAGCCGCTTACAGAGCCCCGTATAATTAAATTTAAAACAGGGCGTCGCTTAAAAGGCTGGAACAAAAACTGCCTAGCGCTTGGCCTTGCTAGCGGTTTTGTAGAGCCACTTGAGTCCACCAGCATTCACTTAATTATGTCGGGTATTATTCGCTTTATGCGTTTATTTCCGTTTAATGGCATTACCAATCACGCAATTGACGAATACAACAAACAACTTAAAAGCGAAATTGAAAATATTCGCGACTTTATTGTGCTGCACTATAAAGTAACTAATCGCGATGACAGTGAGTTTTGGCAGCATTGTAGCGCCATGGAGGTGCCAAAAACACTTCAACATAAAATTGATTTGTTTAAACAAACCGGCCGGGTATTTTTAGACGATGGCGACATTTTTAGAGTCGACTCGTGGGTACAAGTTATGCTTGGTCAAGGCATTGAGCCTAATCAACATCACTTAATAGCCAGCATGATGAGCGATGAAGAACTCGCCCGTTTTTTACACGGTATTAAGCAACAAATAGAGCAACGCGTAAGCCAATTACCATCTCATCATGAGTTTTTAAAGCAGTATTGCCCAGCATAAATATTTTTTATAAAAAAAGCCCTTACTAGGGCGTGTTGTTCTTTGGTGGTTGAATTTGCAGCAGTATGTTTGGTTTTTAGGCAAGGCAGAGCCTATGTAGTGTGGTTATTCCCCATAAATAGGCGATAACGTAGCATAAATGGCAAACATGCGCTGCCCGTAGGGTTCTGCCTAGGGGCAATTTACTCTTTGTTGCTCGGTTTTTACTTAGCCCACTAGGTTACAAACCTCTCGCCGCGATTAAATTGCCCCTAGATTGAACAAATTTCAATCCACAAAGATCAACACGCCCTCAGAGCTTTGGGTACACACAACAACTTTTACGTTTTATTATTCACACTTAACCACGGCGCTTTTAGCGCTTTGTGGTTCAAAGCTAATATCTGCAACTGAAACGCTAAGCTCTCCTGCCGTTTTAATAATAAAAGGGCTGGTTACTCTGGCAAAATCAACGCCCTTTTTAGCAAAACACGTTAAATCTATACTCATGGTTTGCCATGTATTTAAATCAGCATTTTTAAGCTCATTGGTAATATCAAGCTCGCCACCACAGCCTTGTTCGCATTTCATCGCAAGGTATGTCTGTGAGCTAGGTATTTGGTTTACTTTATAGCTAAAGCTAAGGGCCGAATTTGCTTCAATGTAGGCCACTTTATCTTCGGTAAAGTTACTATTAATTTCGATGTAGCTGGCTGCAGTGCCATCAAAATTAAATTGCATCGCATCTTCTTGAATCGCTTTGTCTTCAGTGCGATAAGTAATGCCGCCGAGCTTTACACTGTTACTTGCTACTTGGTGCTGCTCGCTGTTTGAATTTAAAAACAAACGCCACGGCGTTTTAAAGCTGCCATTAAATATAGATAGCGGCGCAAGGTTACTAATATCAACACCTGAGTCTTCATTTAGATTATTGCTAAGCGTACTTTCATCTTTATACGTTAAGCCAAAGCCATAGGGTAATAATGGCGAGTAATCAGCATCGCCCTTATTTACTGCGGTTTGAAGTGGCAATTTAGGCCACGAGAACGACAACTTACCTTTAAAGTCGTATTGTACCTGCCCACTTGCATCCGCTAGTAAAACATCTGCAATGCCTTGTCCTTCAGTGCCAGGAAGCCATGCTGCTACAAATGCATCTGACGCGTTTAGCTCGCTGTTAACCCACATTGGTCTGCCCGATATAAACACCGATACCACCGCAATACCTTGCTGCTTTAATGTTTTTAATATTTTAAGAGAACGTTTATTGTTACGTTCAAACTCAAGGTTGTCTTTATCGCCATGCCCCTCTGCGTATGGTTCTTCGCCAAAGACAACAATGGCTACATCGGGCTTAGTATTAAATTCACCCGTTGGGCTTAAAATAGCATTACCGCCAGCAGAGTCTATTTGCGTTTTTAATCCGGCATAAATAGACGTTGCCCCAGGGAAATCTGCATTTTGATTATTAGTTCCCTGCCACGTAATACTCCAACCACCCGATTGCTTGCCTATGTTATCGGCCGCATCGCCTGCAATTAGTATGTTACTTGATGGGTTAAGCGGTAATAAATGGTTGCTGTTTTTAAGCAGTACTAACGACTCTTGTACCGCTTGGCGGGCAATATCGCGGTGTGCTGGCGCACCTATTAGTTTTAATTTACCTGAATATTTTCGATTTGCAGGGCTTGGTTTATCAAATAAACCCGCGCGTAATTTAACGCGTAAAATACGTGCTACGGCGTCATCTATTCGCGCCATTGTTATTGTGCCCGCTTTTACTTGTTTAATTGTATTTTCATAAAGTGGCTTCCAAGCACCCGTTGGTACCATAAAAATATCAAGCCCCGCATTAACAGCCTGCGGGCAACTTTCATTTGTACAGCCTGCAACTTGTCCGTGCCCGTTCCAATCGCCTACAACAAAGCCATCAAAACCCATTTTTGTTTTTAGTACATCGGTAAGTAAGTATTTATTGCCGTGATTTTTTTTACCATTCCAGCTATTAAACGATGCCATAACCGACTGACTACCTGCGGTTAAGCCTCCTATATAACCTTGTGCATGAATGTTATATAACGTCTCTTCGCTATCAATATTGTCCCCTTGATCGTCGCCATCTACCGTGCCGCCATCGCCTAAAAAGTGCTTAACGGTGCTAATTACGCGTTTGTCACTTAAAAAGTCCTCATCGGCTCTGCCTTGCAATCCGTTTACAATTGCGGCTGAATATTCACGCACTATGCTTGAGTCTTCTGAGTAGCCTTCGTACGTTCTGCCCCATCGGTCATCGCGCACAACCGCAACAGTCGGTGCAAACACCCAATCTATGCCTGTTGCCATTACCTCTATTGCCGTAGCTGCTGCAATTCGCTCAATTAATGCGGGGTTATTAGCTGCACCTAAACCAATATTGTGCGGGAATAACGTCGCCCCAATCACATTATTATGGCCATGTACTGCATCGGTGCCCCACATGGTCGGAATTTTACTGCCATCAATTGAGTCATCAACTGATGCCTGATACATGCTTTCAGCAAGCGTTATCCAATCTGCAGGCGTTGCATGCTTATTAGCATTCGGGAACGAGCCACCGCCATTTAAATACGAACCAAAACCATATTTGCGCATGTCTGCAGCGGTTATATCGCGAATTTCAGGTTGGATCATCTGCGCTACTTTTTGCTCAAGCGTCATTGTTTTTAAAAACTGTGCAATCGTATTTTCAATTTCAGGCGTTTTCACTACCTTACTTTTAAGCGTTGGCCAAAGTGATAAATCACCTTGCTCATGCTCAGCCTTTTTGGCTACGGCGCCTTGGCTATTATTAGCGTTAACCTCTTGTTTATTACACGCACTTAAAACGCATAATCCTCCTATTAAAATGGGGAGCATGCGTAACCTGTTAGTGTTTAAGCTTTTTTTCATTTTTATAGCCCTGTGTTGTGTCAGTGTGTTTTTGTGAAACGCCTATTTGTTATTTAAATTTAACTATTGACCTGCTTAACAATAGCCACTAACCTAAATATGGAAGCGCTTCCTTAAAGTTATTAAATACCATCCTTAGTGATTAATCAAATTAAATATGGAAGCGCTTCCATCAATGCAATTTATAAACTATAAATAAAAGCAAAATTTACTACAAAGAAGCAGAGGTTTTCTCTTAATGAAACAATTATCTTTACCTAGTGGCTCACCACTTTTAGCCAAAAATTTTACTTATGGTGTAGCTACGGCCTCATTTCAAATTGAAGGCGGCGCAGCTGATCGCTTGCCATGTATTTGGGATACCTTTTGCAGTAAAGAAGGCAAAATAGTCGATAATTCAAATGGCGACGTAGCCTGCGAGCACTACACTCGCTGGAAAGACGATATAAACCTAATTGAGTCATTAGGTGTAGACGCTTACAGACTCTCAATTTCGTGGCCGCGCGTAATGACTAAAAGCGGTCACTTAAACCCGACAGGCGTTAAGTTTTATACCGACATTTTAGATGAATTAAAACGCCGTAACATTAAAGCTTTTGTAACACTGTACCACTGGGATTTACCACAACACATTGAAGACGAAGGTGGCTGGCTAAACCGTAACACCGCTTACGAATTTGCCCATTACGCAGATTTAATTACCAAAGCATTTGGGGAACGTGTGCACTCTTACGCCACCTTAAACGAACCGTTTTGTAGCTCTTACTTAGGTTACGAAATTGGCGTACATGCGCCTGGCATAGTAGGCCGCGAATTTGGTCGTAAAGCCGCGCACCACTTATTACTAGGTCACGGTTTAGCTATGCAAGTACTTGCTAAAAATAGCCCAAATACGCTAAACGGTATTGTACTTAACTTTACGCCTTGTTACTCCGTTACCCAAAGTGAAGACGATTTAAAAGCCACTGCATTTGCTGATGACTATATAAACCAATGGTACATGCAGCCTGTAATGCAAGGTAAATACCCTGATATTATTAAGCAATTACCTAAAGCCCACCGCCCTGATATTTTAGATGGCGATATGGAAATAATTGCTCAACCGCTAGATTACCTAGGGGTTAACTTTTATACCCGCATGCATTATCAAGCAAGCGAAACCGACTTTTACCATGAGCTGCCACATAAAGCGCCAATGACCGATATTGGCTGGGAAATTTACCCTAAAGCGCTTACAGAATTACTTGTATCGTTAAACGAAAAATACACCCTACCACCTATTTATATTACCGAAAACGGTGCAGCCATGGCTGACGAATTTAAAGACGGTGAAGTAAAAGACAACGACCGTATTGAATATTACCACGAACATTTAAATGCCCTGCATAATGCAACCGAGCAAGGCGTTAAAGTAGATGGTTACTTTGCGTGGAGCCTAATGGATAACTTTGAATGGGCTGAAGGATATTTAAAACGTTTTGGAATAGTACACGTAGACTACAACACACAAAAACGAACTGTTAAAGCCAGCGGTAAAGCGTACAGTAAACTAATAACAAGCCGATAATTTATCGGCTTATAACAATAAGAATACACACTGTGAACAAACTCCCTTTATACGAAAAAGTCGGTTACGCCATGGGCGATGCCGGCGCTAACTTAGTATGGCGCGGTGCGCTTGCTTATTTAGCGGTGTTTTACACCGATACATTTGGCATATCGGCAGCCGCCGCTGCCATGTTGTTTTTGGTGGTAAGGCTATCTGATGGCGTAACCGATATTATTATGGGTATGATTGCCGACAGAACGCAGTCGCGCTTTGGTAAGTTTCGACCGTGGATACTCTACTCGGCACCATTTTTGGGCTTGTTTATGGTGTTGTGTTTTACTACACCCGACTTTAGCACCACCAACAAACTTATTTATGCCTACGTAACTTATATAGGTTTAACGCTTGCTTACACCGTAAGTAACGTGCCCTACTCGGCACTTATGGGCGTTATGACACCAGACGATACAGAACGCACAAAGCTCTCTGGTTTTAGGTTTGCAGGTGCATTTACTGGTGGCTTATTGGTTATGGGTTTTTTACCTGAGCTAGTAGCTTTTTTTGGTGGCGGCGACGATGCCAAAGGCTATCAGCTTACTATGTACTTATTTGCCAGCTTACTTATTATTTTAATGATTATAACGTTTGCGACTACCAAAGAGCGTGTAACACCGCACGCCTCAAATGAAGGCAATTTAAAATCAGAGTTGTTTGATTTAACCAAAAGCCTGCCATTTATAATCCTACCTTTGCTTGCTACCACCCTGTTTTTTTATTACCGCGATTTATACAGCGGCGTATTTTTTGCCCTTGTTATGGCTGCAATGACATTCGTTATTAAAAAATTACTCAATAAAGATAAGCAAAGCTTAACGGGATCACAGCGCGACATGGTTGATCTTCTGACCAACAAACCTTGGTTAGTATTACTCGGCATTGGTTTTTTAACCATGATGTTTAATGGCATAAAATACGGTGTAATTGCGTACTACTTTAAGTACCACGTAGCCAATGAACTCATGGCTGGGCAATACTTTATTGCCTTGTTAGTTGTATCTATATTAGGCGCACTTGCCACAGGTAAACTGGCCGAAATTATGGGTAAACGAAACCTATTTATTGCATCATTAATGCTAAGCGGCATACTCACTACTGCATTTTACTGGGTGCCTAGCAATAACCTGGTTGCTGTATTTACCTTTGGTTGCGCTGCTGAATTTTTTGCCGCGATGATGCCAACATTATTTTTTAGTATGCTTGGTGATTCAGCCGATTATTCAGAGTGGAAAAACAAACGCCGCGCTACAGGCCTTATTTATTCTGCAGGTACATTTGTACAAAAAACCGGTGGTGGTTTTGCAGGTGCATTAGTATTAGTGGTACTTGCAGGCTACGGCTATAACGGTATGGATGAGCTAACAATTACGCAAGCCCTACCTGGTATGCAGTTACTTATGAGCTGGATACCTGCCGCATTTGCTTTTTTAGGCGCCGCATTGATGCTTATTTATCCACTAACCTCAGCGATGACGCAAAAAATAACAGAAGACTTAGCAATTAGACGCAGTAATGTGTAAATTAACTTTTAATGACTCTTCGCGCTTTATATTTTTATAAAGCGCGAGTAAAAACACATATAAGCTAGGACATCAATGGCGACAATTTATCAAGTATCAGAAATGGCAGGTGTGTCTTTATCAACTGTTTCAAGGGTGCTTAACGACAACGACTACGTAAGCAAAAAAACTAAAAAAAAGGTATTAGAAGCAATGAAAGAGCTAGGCTATCAGCCAAGTTCTATTGCTCGCTCTTTGGCGTCTAGCACTACAAACAGCGTCGGTATTTTAGTTTCTGAGTTGGATGGTCCGTTTTTTGGTCAGATGATGTCAGCCATTGAAGAGCACCTTCGTATTGCGGGTAAACACGTTATTATTACCCCTGGGCACAGTGACGAGAAAAAAGAAAAAAGCGGCTTTGAATTTTTAATAGGCCGTAATTGCGACGCTATTATTGCCCACGTAGAAGCAGTATCAAACGAGTATCTAATTGAGTTAAGTAAAGGCAAAACCCCTATTTACTTAATGAGCCGCTACGTTAAAGAAATTGAAGAAAACTGCATTAGCCTCGACAACGTAATGGGCGGCTACTTAGCCACTAAAGCCATGATCAACAAAGGTCATAAAAACATTGCGTACATAGCAGGCCCGCAGTTTAAAGAAGACGCGTCAAATCGTTTAAAAGGTCACAAACAAGCCCTAGCAGAGTACAACCTAACCTTTGACGAAAAGCTATTTTACATAGGCGACTTTAAAGAAACCGGCGGCAGCGACGGCTTAAGGCATTTTATTCAAAATAAAGCGCAAATAACCGCCCTTGTATGTGCCAATGACGAAATGGCATCGGGTGCTATGAAATACGCCCGCGAACACGGTTTTAACCTACCAAAAGATTTAGCCATTATTGGGTTCGATAACGTAATTTTTACCAATTACCTCTACCCAACACTGACTACAATAGATAACCCAGTTCCCGAAATGGGCCGAGCTGCGGCTAACTTAGTACTTAAAGACATTTATAAAAAAAGCGGCATAACAGTAAAGCACGTGTTTCAGCCAAAGCTTATTTTAAGAGACTCAACACCCGACATTAATTAATAAAATTTAAGATTAATCTAAGTGTAAATTATGTAACTCATTACGCACCCACTGCGTATCTAAATATTGCTCTACGTGCTGCTGCGCAAACTTTAAAAAGTTACGTGCAGCATGCGATATGTGCCTATCTGTTCGCATTACAAAATACCAATGACTCGCTAAATGGGTATCGGTTACGTTTAAAATTTTAAAACTTGTATCGTCTGTTGCAAGTACATGGCGTGATAAAACCGCAATGCCCATCCCCGATGCAACTGCAACGCGTATTGCTTCATTACTCGCCATTTGTACGCTATCGCTCAGCACTAATCCTCGGCTTTGTAACTCGCTTTCAAATAACATACGGGTCGCTGAGCCATTTTCTCGGAGTAAAAAGCGATACTGCATTAAATCAGTTAATTTAACGGCTTTTACGTGAGCTAGCGGGTGGTTTAACGGCACTATAAATTCTAGTGGGTTATGCAAAAAGCGCGCAGCTTGTGCGTGTTCAAGCGACGGCGGGTGGCTAAATACATAAATATCGTCCTCTCCTCGCTCAAACCTATCAAGCACCTCTGCCCTGTTACCAATCTCAAGCGGAAGTTCAACGTGGGGATGTAAATTACTATAGGGGCCAAGTAATTTTGGTAAAATATATTGCGCTGTATTAACCATGGCAATTTTACACCGACCCCGTGCTCCACCATTAAGCTCGGTTAAATAATCTTGGTAGTCTTCAAAATGACCAAATACCTGCTGGCAGGTTTTAAATAGCTCAAGCCCGGCATCGGTTACGTGTAGCTTTTGCTGTTGCATAAGTAATAACGGCTCGCCTACCGCTTCTTGTAATCGCTTTATTTGTAGCGATACCGTTGGCTGCGTTAAGTGTAAGCGCCTTGCGGTTTCGCTTATAGAACCCGTTTTAACCACGCTCATAAATACTTCAAGCAACCTAAACGATATATGTCGTAAATCCATACCTACCTCATAAACCTAACAAACTGCACTTAATAAATCAGCTATAGATATTTATCTATACATAACTCGCATTTATTTTATTATTTACTATACAAAATTTTATCTACAATAGCGCCACTTAATTTACCACCTAGTAAGGAAAGCCTGTGCCAGATATTGTTGTTATGTTTTTTATTTTAGGATTAGTCGCGGGTATTTTACGCTCTGACTTGGCTATTCCAAAAGCCACCTATGACACATTAAGCTTATTGCTCATGTTAACCATCGGCTTAAAAGGCGGTATGGTGCTACACGGTAACTTAAGCTGGCAACTACTGCCCGAAATGGGATCGGTAATGTTGCTTGGCGCACTTATACCATTGATGCTTTACCCTATTTTAAAATACGTGATTAAACTCTCTGTTGCTAATAGCGCCAGTATTGCCGCACATTACGGCTCAGTGAGTGCGGGGACATTTGCTGTAGCGCTTGCCTATGCCGAATCGGCTAAATTGGTAGTTGGTGCAGAAGTAACCCTGTATTTAGTGATGTTAGAACTCCCTGCAATCATTGTTGGTTTATTGCTTTACCGAAAACTTGATAAACAAAACAGCCAAAAAAGTGAACCATCGTTAAAAGCGCTTTGGCACGAAACTCTTACGAACAAAAGTGTCATTTTGCTTATAGGTGGTGTCGTTATAGGTATGATGTACGGCACGGTTCAAGGCAGCCAAGTAACTAGCCTTTTAACCAGTAGCTTTAAGGTTGTTCTGGCATTGTTTTTACTAGAAATGGGTTTAGTAGCCGCGCAAACTTTGCGCCCTATCCCCTGGGAACATTGGAAGCTCGCGGTATTTGCTATTGTCACCCCGCTATTTTTAGGTACGATTGGCACAGCAGTAGGCACACTTTTAAATTTAGAATTAGGCTCTGTAGTTATATTGGGAAGTTTAGTAGCCAGCGCCTCTTACATAGCCGCGCCCGCTGCAATAAAAGCGGCAATTCCTAAAGCCGATATTGGTCTTGCTATGCTGAGCTCTCTCGGTGTAACTTTCCCGTTTAATGTGATTGTTGGTATTGGTTTATATCACCACCTTGCACTAGCAATGCAATAAACAAATAAGTGCTAATTTTATCACTTTAAAAAACGGTTAAACCCTATTTTACATAGGGTTTAACACTAGGGCGTGCTGACCTTTCGTGATTAATTTTGCAGCAGACTGTTTGGTATTTAAGCAAGGCAGAGCCTATGTAGTGTGGTTATTCCCCATAAATAGGCGATAACGCAGCATAAATGCCAAACATGCGCTGCCCTTTGGGTTCTTTCTAGGGACGATTAACTCTTTGTTGCTCGGTTTTTACTTAGCCCGCTAGGTTACAAACCTCGCGCCGCGATTAAATCGCCCCTAGATTGACAAATTTCAATCCACAAAGATCAACACGCCCTAATAAATGCTCACAAATATAAAACAATATCTACATAAAAACACTACAATAAAAAGCATAATAGATCCGATAATTTACCAAAACGATCGTTTTAAAGTTTATTTATATTGTTTAATAAAATATCACTTTACTTATTTTTAATTTGGCTCTAAATTCGCGCAAATTTTATTATTAAAGTAACCTCTCAAACTTTAAAACAGTGGTTATTTACCTTGATGAGTCGATAAACACAAATGGCCGAATCAGCCGCCACAAGCACCTCTAATAACCCTTTAGCACCCGTTATCGGGCTGTCATTTTTTGCTATCGCATCAGGCTTTTTAATGAGCCTTATTCCGCTGTCGTTACCCGCATTTAAACTTGATGAAAACCTAGCGCCTTGGCTTGCGAGCATTTTTTACTTTGGCTTACTTATTGGCGCCACCACAATAGAGCGCATTGTGGTAAAAATTGGTCATCGATTCGCATTTATATTATTTTTAAGCTTATTAATTGTAAGTGTGCTTGCACAACTTGCACTGCCAAATACCGTTAACTGGTTAATTGCACGATTTGTAGCAGGTGTTGCTGTTGCCGGTGTGTTTGTAGTTGTTGAGTCTTGGTTATTAATGACCAACACAGCAAAGTCGCGTGCTAAACGTTTGGGCTTATACATGACCTCACTTTATGGGGGCAGCGCCGTAGGCCAGCTTGCTATAGGGCCGCTTGGCACCGAAGGTTCAACGCCTTATTTATTTGTAGCCTCGCTATTATTTTTAGCTATTTTAGCCCCTTTATTAATAACCAAAGGTCAGCCCGAAAAACAGCACCTTGAAAAACTACCACTAAAAGAAATAAAAACACTAAGCCACCCTGCAATGCTCGGGTGCTTGGCATCAGGCTTATTACTGGGCCCTATTTACGGCTTAATGCCGGTTTATATTTCAGCGCAGACTGATCAAGCTCAGTACACAGGGACACTTATGGCGGTTATTATTTTAGGCGGCATGGTCGTGCAGCCGCTTGTGAGTTACTTATCTACTCGGCTTGAAAAAAGCTTATTGATGGGTATGTTTTGTTTAGTAGGCGCAGCCGGTGCTGTGGGTATACTACAAGCAAACACTTTAGCAGGATTAATAGTAAGCTACTTAATACTAGGCGCATGCAGCTTTGCACTTTACCCGATTGCTATAACACTTGCGTGCGACTCATTACCAATGGCAAAAATAGTATCTGCAACTGAGGTAATGCTTTTGAGTTACAGTATTGGTTCGGTATTTGGCCCTATGCTTGCTGCAAATTTATCTGATGCATCCAACGGTATTGTGTTTTATTTAGCAGGCTGTTTAATCACTACCTGTATTTATATGTTTATTAAAAGCATTAAAAATATTCGCGCGGGTAAAACCCCAGTTGCAGGCTAATTTTTAGCTTAAATACACGCTTGTTTATTAACGGATTTTAGCTGTTAGACATCTTGATTTAACAGCTAAAACTATTATTTAGCAGTGAGTTTTTTATGTGGGCTCAAAAAAAACATCTTCTTCCACCCTTGGTTTTGGGTTGTAAAAAGCCACGGCATAGGCACTAACGATAAAATAGAATAATGCACATGAGGCTGTTTTCCTGCGGCATTTCCGGTATCGCCCAGTAAGCCAATTTGACTGTTTATGCTTACTACATCACCTGTACTTACCGAGTAGTCATTTAAATGTGCAAAATAATGCACGCGCCATTTAGGCCCAAGTACCGCAACCACCTTACCACCACGAGTTAACTCACCTGCAAATATAACAATACCGCTTGTTGAGGCAACTACGGGAGTATTTTTTGTGCCAAAAATATCAATTCCTTTGTGCACACCCGACCTACCCCAAGGCTCGTACCAAAACGTGTTATGGTTCCAATCTTTACTTGTGGCACCTTGTACCGGAATCATTAGTTTTTCGGGAATTAGTAAGCCTATAATTAATAAAGTAGCTATTCCAATTGCAATCCACTTAAGTACTTTCACTTTTCAATCCTTGATATTTAAATAACTTATACTGGTAAATTATTAGCCATAATAACTGAACTCATCATGAGTCGTATTTATGGTTTTATTTATGGAGTTTTATTTGAATGAAATACCCGACTAACATGCACTAAGCTGATCAATTTCAAAACAGGTTTTATAAGCAATTGAGCACTGCCCGCTATAAACAGCCATGTGCCACTTTCTATTAGTGAGTCATTTAAAAAGAAAAAACTGCCAATTAAAAAATCGTTAAACGCTCCCAGCGCTTCATATCGACGCTGAATAGTAATATGCTCTTGCCCTAAATCTAAAATAAACTGATTACTGTTCGAATCCATAACTGATCACTATTTACCTTTTATTACCTAAATACATGTTTAATAAGCCACAAAGCTTACCTAAACAGTACAATAGCAAAATACGCACAATAAAAAACGCTGACCAATGCTTATTGGCCAGCGTTTTTATTGTTTATATAATATTTAAAGGCTAAGCCTCAATATTGTTTATATATTTAGTAATTATTTATTTTTTATCTTTTTCTAAACGTTTCTTAAGGCTTAATGCAGCGTCAGCGGCTAATAAACGCATAAATTCAGAGCCATTACTTTGCTCGCCTTGGCCTGCGCCTATTACAATTTCAGGCACTAAACGGCTATTACCTAAGCTTGTAAATAAGGCGGTTTGAATTTTAACTTCTGCTTTTAGCGTTTCATCAAATACATACTTTGGATCAAGTGCAGCAGACTTAGCTCTTAAACGAGCCTCAGCTAAAACGTCCATACCTAATGCTTCTAAACGTTGTTGCTTTAAAATCTCTTCTTGCTCTTTTGCAAGCTCGGCTTTTACAGCCACTCGTTGCTGCGCAGAAATAATGGCATTTGCCTTAATTCGTTCAGCATCAATTTGCTCTTTAATTTTAAGCTTTTCAGATTCAGCACGTTGTTTAGCAATTGCTTGTTCACCTAAAGCCACTTCAGTACGTGCTTGTTGCTCAGCTTTTTTAAGATTTTGACGCGCTAGTGCTTCATCAGCAGCTGCTTGCTTTTGGGCTTCAAGGCGAGCATTTACTTTGCTTTCGTAGTCAATATCAATAATGCTGGCATCAACTACTGTAATACCGTAAGCGCCTAAAATAGGTGCGTTACGCAGTGTATTACCCTCATCATCCATTTTAATGTTAATAGTGACGCGCTGCTGTTTACTTAAATTACCTAAATCGTCAGATTTATCGCGCTCACCCGTACTAATAATTTGTTCAGTAACAAAAATACCGTTTGTTAATTGATCAGCAAAATCTTGGCTTAATTGACCATTACCACCAGAGTAATGTTGCTCTACCGACATCATACGCGCCGACGCTTTTACATTTTCAGTGGTTGCGCGCATTAATAAATTAGATATTAATGTTTCTTGTGAACCAAACTCTTCGTGTATTTTAAGTAAACCACGTAAAGCACCCGATTCAGCTGCTGGTACATTGCCTGGTAATCTAAAACGAGAAACACCTCGTGCGCCACCTGTTGTCGTATCTAAAAATCGAATTGGTATTAGCGGTACAATTGCGCTTGCTGTTGCCCCGGCATCGCCCGTAAAGTTAATCGAAATTACTTTTTTATAAGCCGATGTAGTACCAAACGCTTTTAAATAAGGGCCGGCTTGATTTATTACGGTTAAGTTACCTGTAAAAGCTGATTGATGTACTAAACGCTCATCTGCTTCATTCCACGAAACAACTTGCGATGTAAGCGTTGCAATTACGGCTAATACAACAACAATTGATGAAACAACAATTACATTACGACGACCAAATCGACTCATAAATGAGTCACTTTTTACTGCTGGGACTGCTTTTTCGCTATCCATTTTTACTACTCTCCATGTTTAATTTCTTTTTAACAAAGTAAATAATTTCCTGTTCACTCAAGTGTGCGCAAAAGCTACCAGAGCGATGTAACTCAACAAATATTGCAAGGATTTCTTCTTTACCTTTTGCTGTTTTATCTTGGTTTTCTTGTGTTTGATTTTTTTCTGTTAGTTGAGTGATTAAATCATCCACTATCGTGTCTTTATCAAACAGTACGTTGTATTCCTTGGATTTTCTTACCCGACTTTTATGTACGTTGCTGTAAATTACATAAAGTGCAACGCATAAAATAATAACAAGTAAACTTAACCCTATAATATAAAAAATCATAAGCTCTACTTAAATTAGTTTAAATACTTAATGAGCAATAACAATTGTAAGCATTGCTTAACAAATGTTAACCCAGTAATTTTACAGTAAACCCGAGTAAAAAACAGATTAAAAATAAAGTTCATCAGGTATACAGTTATAACCGCACAAAAGAGTAAGTTTTTTCAAACAAAAAATGCCAGTCAGTTATTAACTGACTGGCACTAAGCTAATATTAACTAAAGTGCTTTTTACATTATTCGCATTGCACCCAATCAACACCATTTTCACCGCATTCAAGCAGCATTGTCCCATCTTCTCGGCGGGTATCTCTAAACCATTTCCCTTCAATTGTTTTCGTAATACGTACGTTATCTGTGGTTTTGTATTTACGCCAAAAGCTAGCATCAATAGATGTTTCGTCATCAAACTTATAGGGCATAGCAGCGAGTACAGTAACTAAATCTTGAGTTTCTAAATCTGCAGCTTTGTCTTTAACATTTACCCAATTAGATAATGTTTGAAAGTCGGCATTTTCTTCTCTAAAGGCAAAGTCAGTTTGGTAAAACGATCCTGACTCAGTATAGCTAATGCTAAAACCTCGCTCGAACGGTGTATCTAAATTAGCACTAGCGCATTCATCTGCTGTTGGGAAGTTAACCGATGGGCTTGTATTATCAACGCCATAAAGCACATTGCTTTGCTCAAAACTAACGTTCTCAATGCTAGAGCATCGGTAAGTACGATCGGCGTTAATGTAAACATCGTCTCTAACTGTTAGTTTCCCATTTAACGACTCTTCACCCCAAGGCGTATCTGTTGAATCCAATCGAGACAAAATAACGTCAATTTTGTCGAGTTCGTCTGTATTTTGAAGCTTTACTTGCTCATAAATAAGTTCAGCGCCTGCAAAAATAACTTTATCGCGGTACCATGCATTTTCAAATCCATACTCTGCATCTTTTGCTGTGTCCTGGTAAATCACTGCTCTTACTTCTTCTGCATCAGGATACTGAGCATCTAGCTCTTGCTTGAATTTATAGGCCGCTTTTAGTCCCTTAACAATTGCTTGTGCTCTGTCGTAAGCGTCGCTGTCGTTAGTAGCGATAAAATCTGAGTAAATTTGCTCTGTCGACAAATTATAATGCGCAACCAAGTTTTGCATAACATTTGTTATTTCGCTTTGAAGGTTTGCAAGTAACTCAGTATTTTCTTTAAGTGCATCACAACTTAAATTATTGTTACCACTTTTTTGTAATTGAAGGCTCAACTGTTCCCAAATAACGGTTGTTAAAGGGGATATATTTCGAATATCTTCATCAGTCAAAGCCTCAATTGAGGGCGGAAATGACATTTGATACGCTTGTGTTACCTCTCCTAAGTCCTCGTCAATTGCGCCAACCGGTACATCAACATACATAGTTGAATACGGCACACACAGCGCCTGCTCTTCTGTAAAATTAAAACTATAATTACCCGATTCTTCAGAGACTACAGAAGGTTCTGTTTGCTCATCAAAAGTACCATCGCCATCAATATCTAGCCATACTATTGCACCAGATACATAACCATCAATGACCTTTCCAGTAAGAGAGATAGTGTTAACTTCTACGGGGTCTACTTTTATAGGGTCAGGCTTGGCTACAACTGGCTCTACAACGACCACTTTATCATCGCCACCGCCGCCACATCCAACAAGGCCTAGCGTAAACGCTAATGAAATAGCTAACTGACTTTTTTTAAAAAACATACAAAGACTTCCTTTTTTGCACTTTAATTATTATTAAAAATCATATTGTTATAAATTGAATTGGTTACTTTAATAAATAACAAGTAAATTTAAACAACAGAAATTTATTGAATATTTATGGGGGGATGGCAACAAGTTAACATGCCCTGTACCTATATAGTGACACGCCATGTTAAATTTTGCTCTTACATTTGTTAATTAAATATAACTAAGACCAGCTATTGTTGACTAATATGGACTACAGGTACCTAAAATAAAGGGCTTGAGTGATAGGCAGTATTTTGTAAACGAATGTATATTACACATGGGTTGGTTTAGAGCGCTTCGATAACTATAAAACAATTATATAAGCAAACCATCAGCATTTTTGATTCGCTCTTAAAATTAAAAAGCCACCTAATTAAGGTGGCTTATGTCTATAACATCGTGTTTTTAATGTGCCTGACTATCGTTTTCTTCGCGTTTATAAATATATGTTTGTTGGGTTTTAAAGCCAAAACCAATTGGTTCAGCGCCATTTACTAGCTTAACTTTTCCACCTTCAACATTTAAATTTGGCCCAAGTATTTCAATAGCTTTTATCGGCTTATCAGAACCTTTAACCCCAGGGCCTATTAAATAAAACTGACTAACTTGCGTTACATCCGTTGCATCATCCCAATCGCACTTACCATCCGCATCATTATCTGCACACGACGGGCCTTCCCCAAAAAATAGTTTCGGTGTATCTGGTACATCATTACTTGTTGCAAATTTCACATCGTCATAAACCTTCGTTCCATAATGCAAATGAAAGGCATAAAGCGAACCACCGCCACCCGTTAACGAACATTGGTTTTGTGTTGATGATGAAGATGCAGGCGTAAAGGAAGTAAAGTAAGCAACCCCACCAACGACCGTTGCTGCAGCAAGGGACTTTTCGCCCGTCCCTAATTCATATCGCCATCCTTTAAATTCGGCTAACTTAACTTCAAGGTTAACAAATTTATCAACGTCATCAAGTGCGTTACCAAATGGGTCTTCATTCATTTTCATTAAATCATCTGGCACTATTGGGGCTGGAAATTCAGTAAATATTTTTGTTAGGGTGTTTTCATCACGGATCATATACAGCTGATCTTGCTCATTAGTAGCAAGTGGGTTTGAACGATTTCCGCTACCTATAACTATTGCGTCGTACGGGGTATCTAAACGGGTCGTAATCATTTCACCATCATAATTGGTCTTAGTGACTTTACTAAACAGCGTTCTCGCAACTAACGGTTTATAAAAAAAACGTCTGTCTTGCGACGCTAATGTACTGCCAAGCTCCGCAAGCTTAAAATGAGTAATATCACTTTCATCGTCACTAGGAATATCTACACGCCAAATATTACCGCCAGTATCGGTTGCATAAATTCGGTCAATATACCCGTCGTAATCTGAGTCAAGCGTAGTTACATCCGCTGCAATACTGTGCTCTCCGGTAAAACCATGTTCATCTGGAGTGAGCGCCCATACCTTTTCGCCAGTTTTAGCATTAACAATGTAAATACCTAGCCCGGTTTCATCTGTTGTTCTAATCGCATTATCTTTGTTTGTATCGTAGCCTGCGCCAAATATTAGCAATGGATCCTCACCAAAGGCTTTAATGTAAGCAATTTGAGGTTTAGACCATGTTTGTGCTAAATACTTAAACTCTTCAGAACCACCAACAATTGGCTTATTCCATAATTTTTTAGGTTTTTTTGGGTCACTTATATCCAGCGCATAGTAATTTTTACCGCCTCTGCGCATGCCTGCAAATGCCCATACTTCATCATTATCACTTGCTCTAATAACACCATCATTTAAACCTTCGCTGTTTGAGCCTTTATTATTAAAGAACACACTTATAGGCCCATCCATGCCATACACTTTTGTATTTGCGAGATTACTTCGCAAAGCCGGAATGTTTTTTAATAAGGCAGCAGGTGTAAAAGCCCACTTTTCTTCAACAGTATCGCCTTTGTCTTCAAACATATGTAAAAAGCCGGCATTGGTACCAACAAGTATATGAATACTTCCATCGCCGTAATCTATAGATACCGGTTTTGAATGCAAAGGGTCGCCAAAAATATTGATTCTCTGATCTACTGATGAGTCATCACCATCTTCATTATCAACATCAACCCCTCGTGCCCAGTTAATATCACTCTCCTGTAAAGTTAACCCGATATTAGGAATCAAATCAGGGGCAAGATCGGTAACTGTACTTGTCGCTAAATTTAAAATGGTTTGTACTTTATCAAAAGTAAAATCAATAATACTGCCCGTTTTATCTATGTAAATTTTACGGCTATCAGGGTCTAAAGTTGATAAAAGTAAATTTACGCCACCCTGAGCTACTAAATTCCCATCTGCAGGCTTATTAGTTGGCAGCCAAAAAGTTCGCGCTTTCTCATCAATTAACCCATTTTCATCAAGAGCTATTTTATCAGTTGAATCGACTATATTTGCACCAGACACTTTAAGCTTTTTTAAATTTCCGCTCCAACGTGCGCCTGTTTCAGGGTAAAACATCGCAAAGTAAATTGACTCTCGGCTACGTGTTTGGTCAACATTATTACTTGCTACCGTAGGAGATGAAAAACTATCGTTAACTTCGCGTATTTTCGATATTGTATTATTAAGCGCTTCAGAAAGTTCAGTCGATGTATCTGCATGTAAGTACTCGCCTCCTCCCAATAAAGCGGTTTTTTCTAATAGCTTTTTACCATTTGT
Organism: Pseudoalteromonas sp. c7(2019); assembly: GCF_011378625.1. NCBI lineage: Bacteria > Pseudomonadati > Pseudomonadota > Gammaproteobacteria > Alteromonadales > Pseudoalteromonadaceae > Pseudoalteromonas > Pseudoalteromonas sp. c7(2019). Next base: position 29,919 of record NZ_WTKS01000005.1, read on the forward strand.
ACTCATGCCACTACCAAAACCGATAGTAAAAACGCGTCCGGTATCAGCAACCTCTGGCGTGGTCTCGTACAAGTCAACTTCAACATCTCTTGTGCCATGTATTATCTGAGCTAAAGCGGCTAAATAACTATTACTTGTAGTACTAGGATATGAACCAAAAGTAGATTTGTATAATGATTTGATATCATCGTTTCGGTTAGTATCTTGCGTCGGATCACCATCAGTCATTAGTATTAAGCTAATTGAGTTATCACAGCGCTCATCTGCACCAACAGCCTGTTGAAAAGGAGAAACGTAACGAGGTATATCACTACCACTTTGCTCTCTCTCAATCGTAGTATCGCGTTTGTCCGTATTTTGCCCATACCAAACCGTCTGCCCCGTCATATATAGGTAAGCTTCCCATAAGGTCTCAGTGATAGGTGTATTCCCGCTAGCTGGCAGCTTTTTTATTTGACCCAATATTTTATCATGTGAGGAGCCTAGGCCAGCCATAACATAACCACCATCATTGCCATTAAAACGCATTAAACCAAAATCAATCGAGCTGTTATCATTTACTAATTGGGTCATAGCGCTTATACCAGCATCGATTTTTCTAGGTCCCCCATTAGGCAACTTAGTCTTCATACTTCCTGAAGTATCAAACACAATAAGCACGCGAGGGTTTTCATCGGTTTTAACATTATGGTTTACGTATAGCTCTATATCTTCGGCAAATACAGAAAGGCTAATACCCACCCCGAATAACAAGGCAGCTATTTTTTTTAGTTTGAATTGCATTTTTAAATCCCTTTATTTGCGCTTTTTATTTTTATTGCGCAAGTTAATAACTACTCTATTCCGTGTTTAATTATTAGTAATATTGAGGTGGGACTAAAAATTAAAACAAAGGTAATATCTAGCTATTTATCACAAAGCAGTGATTAGCATTCACGTGTAGTTAATGCTATAAAATATATATCATTTCGATTTTTAAATAAAAACAGACTAAAGTCAAAGATATTAGGCTTTATTATCAATCAAAAACAACCACTTAAATAAAACAATCCCGTTTTACTGAATAGTTAAGTCACGTTAAAAAATAATATTTTTACCTGTGCTTTTATATTTATAGATCTATGTTTTAGGTAACAAGTACTTACTACTATAAATTAGTAAAACAAAGCTTTAAAAATCACTCTTAAAAGCACTATTATTCAGTAAAGCTGCTTTATTAAAAAGAGTGTATTTAATAGGTAACTACGGTTATGCAAACATACAAAAAAGCCCATATTAGGTGCTACCTAATATGGGCTTTTATACTCTCGCTAAATTATAAGCGCTTTATGCAAGCATTCTTATAAAGATAACTCTTTTTTAGCGCGAGTTAAGTTATGTGTTACAAGTGAGTTTTTAGAAATTTGAACCGCTTCATATAAATCAGAAATACCAGCTGTATCTTTTTGAGCCTTAATACGCGCTACACCACGGTTACTTAATGCAAACGATGTAAGTTCACGTACTTTTAAACGCGGACCATGGCTTTGCTTAAGTAATGCAATTGCTTGTGTACAAATAGCTTCTGCTTCTTCGTAGTTTCTTGATTCAACATTTAAAGCACAGCTATTGAATGATTTTTCAAATGCGGGTGCTGCAGTTACAGAGTCTTCAATAACCATTAATTTATAGTCACCTTGTTTAGCCATTGCAGCAGCTGAGCAAGTTAATAATGAGCCAAGAGCGATGGTTTTTAAAAGTGTAAATTTCATGATTATATTCCTAATTAGTTAAGTCGTACTTGTTGCCGACAACTAAACTTTAGAGTGTTAGCTCAATTACCACAAACGATAAAAACAAACCTAATAAGTGAATAAATCTAACCTATAGACTTTAGTCTAACACCTGTAAAAATACTTAGTAATTACAATTGGTTAAAATCCATTAGAACAACTAAACTATAAATATAAAAATACCGTTTTTTATTTTTTAATAGCACAATACAAAGTTAATAAACACAAAAAAGCCGATGTTGGGGTTTAACCCAATATCGGCTTTTTTACTCTCGCTATTTTATATTATGCTTTAGTAAGCACTTTATAAAAAACCTTATAGAGATAATTCTTCTTTAGCGCGAGATAAGTTGTGCGATACCATTGAGCTGTTAGACAATTTTGATGCTTCGTATAAATCAGCAAGTGCAGCTGTATCGTTATGCGCTTTTAAGCGTGCAACACCACGGTTGCTTAATGCGAATGACGTAAGTTGGCGTACTTTAAATTTAGGGCCATCTGCGTCTTTTAAAAGTGCGATTGCTTTAGTACAAATTTCTTCCGCTTGTGCATAATTTTTTGACTTAACATTTAGTGCGCAGCTATTAAATGATTGCTCAAGTGGCTGTGGCGCTGTTGCAGTTTCAATAACCATTAATTTGTAATCACTTGCATCAGCTACTGCAGCAGCTGAACATGTTAATAGTGAGCTAAGAGCGATAGTTTTGATAAGTGTTTTCATGGTTATATTCCTGATTAGTTAAGCCGTGCTTGTTGCCGACAACTGAACTTTAGAGAATTAACACAACCCCGACAAACGATTAAAACAAACCTAATAAGTGAGAAAAATTAACCTATAGACCTTAGTCTAATACGTTTAAACTTTTTCTATATATTTAAATAACTTACGCATCATCTTACGTGCCTAAAATCGCTACTTTGCATTTTAAAATACATATAATTATTTATGCTTTTATTTAGTCGGTTTTATTTTAAGCACCTTACTTTGGCATAGCTGAGTAACAATCAAACAAATTTATACATTTAATTACATGCAATACTAAGTTATGTATTTATAATTGCAGCTCTGGTAACTTTTCATCATTAATGGGTTAACTTTTTTGAAACACACACTTCCCCTTTTTGTTTTATTAAGCACGCTTTTATCATTTAGCCAAAATGCTAACGCAAGGCTTTTGCTCGGTAATGACATGCCTAACACCGGTATGTTTATAAAATCAGAATTTAATGGTGATAGCAGCATTACATCTGCGGGTGTAGAAATGATGGTCAAACAAAATTACAGTAACTTTGGTGTTGTTTTTACAAGCGCAATTGGCGCGGCAGTAATCGATAATAAACAAGGCGAGCAAGAAGAATTTATAACGTGGGACAATGGCATGAAGCTTGGTTATTTCAATGACTTTTTTATATACGCCGAGCTAGGCTTAGATCTGTTCGAACTCGCCTTTAAAAACGATAGGGGCGATAACACCTACCAAATAGAAAAATCGAACAACGACATAGACGGCTACGCAGGTATAGGTGCGGGTTATCACTTTAAGCCATTTAAAATAGAAGTATTTACTCGAGCACGCCAAATAGATGGCGACTACTGGGAAGCACAAGAACATATTTACAGCGGTGTGCAGCTCAGCTTTACGTTTTAATTACCCTTTTTTTATAAGAAAAATAAAAAGCGTGTGAAATACAGCTATTTCACACGCTTTTTAAAAAATTACATTTAACAGGTTTGATCTAACCAATTTATATTTAACGGATAGTTTTGGCTACTTTACCAATACTCAAACCCTGAATTAAAATAGAAAACACCACAACCGCATAAGTGAGAGCCAATAAAATATCGCGCTCGTTCCCATCAGGTAGTTGCAATACCAGTGCAACCGAAATACCACCACGCAAGCCACCCCAGGTTAAAACTTTCCATGCGCCAGATGGCAACTCTAATTGCTTATTAAATGTAGTGGTTGTTATACCCACAACAATTAAACGTGCGAGTAACGCTATTAAAATGGTTAAGCCACCAGCAATAAACAAATTACTCGAAAATGCAATCATGACGACTTCAAGCCCTATGAGTACAAATAAAATGGCATTTAAAATTTCGTCAATCAGCTCCCAAAATAAATCAACGTAATGGCGTGTTTTGTCGCTCATAGCCATACTACGACCATGATTACCCACCATTAGCCCCATCATTACCATTGCAAGTGGGCCCGACAAATGCCAATGGCTAGCAAGTGCATAGCCACCAATAACGCCCGCTAAAGTAAGTAGTACTTCTTCTTGGTAACTATCAATACTTTTGAGTAAGTAATATAAAATACCACCTAATACCAAACCAAAAACAATACCGCCACCGGCTTCAACCGCCAGCGTGTGCGCTACATAATAAGTTGTAGGAATATCACCACTTGATAAAACACCCAATAAAAGCACAAAAATAACCACGCCTATACCATCGTTAAACAGCGATTCACCCGCAATCACGGTTTCAATACTTTTAGGCGCACCCGCAGATTGTAAAATACCCATTACCGCAATCGGATCGGTTGGCGAAATTAATGCACCAAACAGTAAACACCAAATAAATGCTAAATCAAAACCAAGCAAAGGAAGAACTAAATAAAGCGCCCCAGCAATAATAACCGTAGATAGCAACGTACCTACACAGGCCAAAATACCTATTGGTAATTTATAGCGCCTTAAATCGCTAACATTTACATGTAGCGCCCCAGCAAAAAGCAGCATAGAGAGCATGCCATCGAGCAAAACTTCAGTAAAATCTAACTGATCGAGCAAGCTCACTTCGTAATCTATAAGATCATCAAACCCTAAAAAGCCCAAAAATATAGCGCCGATAGATAAAAGCATCGAAATAACCATAACGCCAATGGTTGTTGGCAAGCCAATAAAGCGATGGTTTACATAGGTGAGTAACGCGGTAATTGATAAAAATATCGCACTTATTTCAAGTACGCTTAGGCTGGTTCCTGGTGCCATGGTTTAAATCTCAATATTTATTTAATGATACCTTGCTCAAAATAAGCAAAGCAGAAGGGTTATTATTTTTTATACGGTTATCTCGCATTATATTCGCGTAGCCTAAACAAGCATACCCAAAATATTAATTATAAATACACACCCTACTCTATTAACGTATTTAAGGTATTAACTTACGCATTAAATAAAACAAAAAAGCCCATGTTAGGAATTAACCTAACATGGGCTTTTTTACTCTCGCTATTTTATATCATACTTTTTTAAGTATTTTATAAAGCGCTTATCAAAGATAAGTCTTCTTTAGCGCGAGTTAAGTTATGCGATACCATTGCACTTTTAGACATTTCATTTGCTTCGTATAAATCAGCAAGGCCAGCAGTGTCGTTATTCGCTTTTAAACGTGCAACACCACGGTTGCTTAATGCAAACGATGTAAGTTGGCGTACTTTAAATTTAGGGCCATCTGCGTCTTTTAAAAGTGCGATTGCTTTAGTACAAATCGCTTCGGCTTGAGCATAATTTTTTGACTTAACATTCAGTGCGCAGCTATTAAATGATTGCTCAAGTGGCTGTGGCGCTGTTGCAGTTTCAATAACCATTAATTTGTAATCACTTTGCTCAGCCATTGCAGCAGCTGAACATGTAAGTAGTGAGCTAAGAGCGATAGTTTTGATAAGAGTAAGTTTCATGGTCGTAGTCCTGTTGGTTAAGCCGTGCTTGTTGCCGACAACTGAACTTTAGAGAATTAACACAAAACCGACAAACGATTAAAACAAACCTAATAAGTGAATAAATCTAACCTATAGACTTTAGTCTGGTAAATTACTCAACCAGTTAAAAATAGTAAAAAACAGTCTACAAAATCAGTACAATATTGTAATCTTAATCCGTACCTAACTCATTACATCAATATTTATGTATTTACTTAAAATATAATTTATAAATAGTATAAAAAATATAGTTGATTGCGGTAAATAAGCCGTCTAACAAGGAAACTCGTGAAAGTTAACCTAATAAAAAAACATCCAAAATATTCCATTTGCCTAGTCTCAATAATATTGGCGACTACTTTATTTGTTGTTTTTATAGACTCATACTATGATTCATTTAAAAACAACATCATCCCAGAGATTGTTGGTATTGCAATTGAACTAGTCATTATCATTTTTGTTCTAGGGTTATTCACATCTAAACAAGAAACAAACAGACGAAGACAACTAGAAAAGCGGGCAAGGGATTATCTAAGATTTGTTATTATTAATTTATTAAAAAATGAGAGTCTTTACATTAAAGTAAAAGAAGTTTTGCCTTCAATCGTTGAGTATGAAGTAAATAAAAACAATTTTAAATTTTTAGCTAAAGATAAAAATAGAAGTGATGAAGTTATTGATGCATTAATAGTTGCTTTAGCTTTGATAGACACGCAAGTATACGATGATATTCAAGAAAATATAAAATCAGATTTAATGTACTTCCACTCACTAACACCTATACTTGCTGAAGTAAGTGATGAGCATTTTAAAACTTGGGGTAGAATTATACATTTTCTGACAAAAGTAGTAGATAAAAAAAATGTAGCTGCAGATACAATTAAAATACTTCAAAAAATAAAACATTTTGACCAACTGACCCATAATCAGTTTAAAAATATCTTTTAGTTTAATAAACATATACAAATAATAGGTATTTACGAATAATCAATAACTGACATGGGTCATTTCACATGCTAGGTTGTAGTGAATTAAATGCCTTAATAAAATCATCATGGAATTAATAGATGAATGAATCAGCTTTCAATACGCTTCTTGATATTGAAGATGTAATAAAACAAGCTAACGAAGGAACTTTAGTTAAGCTTTCCTCCGGCACGATTTCCAAAAGACATGGTGCATTAAGAGACGCTGCTAGACTCCAAGCTTTAACAACATTAGCACGTAACTCAAAAGATGGAACTCTTCTATTACAAGATTCTAGTAATTATGATGAAATTCTCAATGAGCTATGCAACTATGCCCCTGGATTAACCTCTGCTAGGCTTAATAAATCTATAAATATAGGAAGTAAAAACATCCTTAGGAGAGCCTCCTTATTACACGCACAAAATAAGGTTATTGCCTCCGATAGACTACAATTTGATAAGTTCCTAAAAGGTAGGAGCATAGATTTAAGCTGTATAAGTGGCGCAGATAGACAGTTTATATCTCCTCTCTTTACGAAAAGAGATCGTTTTTCAGTTAAAAATAGTTCGCAAATGAAACAAACTATGATTTCTATTTTTAAGGCAATAAATAATAGAGAATTTAATAACTTAGATTCCGATTTAATTAATGCGTTTGGTTTTTTTGGTTGCGAGTTATTTAAGAATACTCAGGAACATGCTTGTACCGATGAAAATGGTTTACCCTATATCGCACATGTTGAAGGTTTAATTACTTCATGGGGAGATCTATTAAGCTCTGTATATAAGCAAGATTTTATGGGTAATGAAAAGTTAGTCAACTATTGGAATAATAACGCGACCAGTTCGAATGATAGTACCGAGACCTCATTACGTTGCATGCAAGTAAGTTTTTTTGATACAGGGCCTGGATTAGTAAAAAGAGCTTTTGGTAATGCAAGAGAGCAAGGTTTACTAACTGAAAAAGAAGCCTTATTAAAATGTATAGGTAGGAATTTCACCACTAAAGAGCAAACAGGTGGAGGCAATGGTTACCCGACTATTTTAACTCAATTAAGTAAAGTTGGCGGCTTAATTCGTATTCGTTCTGGCAACCAATGTATATTCAATTGTTTCGATAAACATAACCATAGTTTTTGGGATAACTTAGAAGATCCCTCTCAAAGAAGTACAAAAAAAGAACAATACCTAATGGATTTTAATAGCTGGGATAACGAAAATTTATCTCAAGCATCAGGGACTGTCGTATCGATTATTGTCCCGTTAAGGAAAAGTAGTGGACAACATAATTTATTTTAATGCTATAAAAAAACATCAAGAACATAACTTTGATATTTTATGTTTATTTCTTGGTGAAAGCCTATGGGGTGATGTTGCTAGTTTTTATTCTGCTCTTGAAGAATCTCTAAAAAGTTGTGAAGTTTTACCTGATGGTATTACTGTCTTTTACCCTGAATCTAGGAAAAGTGATATATCTCTGTATTGGCAAAATACAGATCTACTTGAAGGCTTCAAAAACAGACTAATAAAAAACAATGTTAAATATTGTAATGTTTTTTATTTTGTAGAGATGAATAGTGAAAATTTTATTATTAATTCGGCACTTAGTACTTCTGACAGCCTTATAAAACTTACCTTGGACGATATAACTGAATTCTATAAAAATGGACTTACCCAACTTACTAGAAAAAATGACGTTGTTCATATAGCCCCTGCAGGGCACACATTTAAGCATCCATCAGGAAAAATAAGTAAATTATTCATTCAGACTAGAGAATTAGTCAGCACAGAAACAGAATTGCAATATACTAGCAGAGGACTCTCTTTATTGACTGATGAAGTAAATTGGGCTGATGTAGAAACCATATATATAGATACGATGGGTATTTACCCAATAGTTAAAGAAGCAGTTGATTTTACAAAAAGCGCAGCTCGAATAGAAAGCTTCCATTCCTATGACTCTATTGAAGATCTTAACCTCCCATCTAATGAGTATCTGGTTATTATATCGGCCTCGACATCTGGAAGCATGGCTAAAAATTTACTATCAAGAGGTTTCTCTTCAAAAAAAATCATCACACTTATAGATATCGATTGTAGAGAAGGTGCTTCTCAAGTTTTCATCAATTTAAAAACTACTAATACGATTAATGAGTTAAATAAAATAGATGGAAGTGAAACTGATATTGAACTGGTTGGAGAACAATTCTCATACAAAGCAAAACCTCCAAAACAAATTACAATTGGAATCGCACATCAGCCTATAAATTTGAAGACTATTTTAAAAAACTTTGGCATTACCGGCATCAATAATATTAATCAAAAATTAGATGACATACATAAAACACCAGTACTTAGCCTAAAATCGGCTTCACTAAACTCTAGTGAATTATTTAAATGTTGGCTTAAAAAAGAGCTTAATTGGTCACTGCCATCTGCTGTTAACACTATTGTCCATAATGTGGATGAGCCATCTAAAATATTGGCTGGTAATATTAAAAAATTATTGCAAGAATCAAGTAGCCATTACGAAAATATAAAAATAGTTAACTCTAATGACTTGAATTTCGAGAGTCTCAAAAAATGTACTGGGGTAATTGTCGTTTGTGCATTTGCTGGTGATGGAGGTGTTTTAAGGCAAATAAGTAGAGATTTAAGGGAGTTCGAAGACTCTGTTATCCCAAGACACTTTCTTATTGGAGTAGGGATTCCACAAAGTATGAAGTCTTGGATTCGATTAGAGCAATTCTTAATAAGGAATGCTTCAAAAAGAGCTTATAACTTCTCCGCATGGCAGGTTTTGCCATTAGGTCCTGACAACCTGAAAAACTCTTGGACTGAACTAGCTAACTTAGCCTCGGTAGTTCAGAACTATAAATGTGAAACGGACGAGCATGCAGATTGCTTTGATGAATTAGTAGAGGTAATTTCGAAAAGCCAAAATAGTTTATTACCAAATACCAAAGGTGCTACTTTGAAAATTACTAGTGGCTTTGTTTTTTTCGGTGATGTTTTTGATTCCAAAATTACTCAAGTCACACAAAGCGATACATTATTAACCATTGCTTCAGCCCTTCAAGCAGCAAGAGAACATAAAGACCCTAATAACTGCCTTACGCCAACAAGTTATCAATCGGTAATAATATCCCCTGAAAATTTTTTACGATTCAATGATGATATTTTACAAGCTTGTATATTAAGATCCTCCACTTTTTCTGAGTTAGATTACTCCTCTGACCAACATTTAAGTGAGTTAATGTCTGAATTTTTATATAAAGTATTTACGCGCCATGAACACCCTTATGGTTATGCGGCCTTAGAGTTTGCTGCGGCTTTAGCTGTTGGAAAGCTAAAGATAAAAAAAGAAGTCTGTGATAAGCTAGTAGAACATTCACTTTCCAATAAAAATGTTTCAAGTAAATCACTTAAAGGTTTTTTACTAGCTATCTCATATGGAATAAAAAACAAAAAACTTTAACTAAATATAAAGCGTTTCATTAGATTGAAACGCTTTATATTCAGAATTGCTGAAAACTACGAAGTGTACAACTAACACCTCATTTCTCACCCAAACCTATAAACTCCCTCGCCCATATGCCATAATCTAAATAATTCATTATTTTAGTAACTTGGCGCGTATTTAGGCGCTTTTAAGTTAACTACTCAGGGTTTTCAGCATGGCATATCAAGAGCAAAATCAAGCAACAATCTATTGGCACGACTACGAGACTTGGGGAGCAAGCCCTCAAAAGGATAAGCCAAGCCAATTTGCGGGTATTCGTACCGATCTTGATTTAAATATTATTGGCGAGCCACTTATTGAATATTGTAAGCCGCAAGCGGATTACTTGCCTCACCCTGAGGCCTGTTTAATTACGGGTATTACACCACAAGTGGCGATGAAAAAAGGCTTAGTTGAAGCTGAGTTTATAGCAAAAATTCATGCCGAATTTAGCGTACCAAACACCTGTGTTGCCGGTTACAACAGTATTCGGTTTGATGACGAAGTAAGTCGTTATAGCTTTTACCGTAACTTTTACGACCCATACGAGCGCGAATATAAAAACAATAATAGCCGCTGGGATATTATTGATTTAGTACGTGCTTGTTACGCGCTGCGCCCTGAAGGCATTGAATGGCCGTTAAAAGAAGACGGCAGCCCAAGCTTTAAGTTAGAACATTTAACTGTAGCTAATGGTATTGAACACGCCGCAGCGCACGATGCGCTAAGCGATGTAACCGCTACTATTGCATTGGCTAAGCTAATAAAAGAAAAACAGCCAAAGCTGTATAACTTCTTTTTTGGTTTGCGTGGTAAAAAAGCCCTTGCTGAATTGGTTGATGTATTTAACATGACGCCGCTGGTGCATACCACGTCGCGCATACCTGCAACGCAAGGCTGTACAAGCTGGGTTGCACCAATGAGCTTTCATCCGGTTAATAAAAACGCGGTTATTTGTTTTGATTTAACTCAAAGCCCGCAAGTACTTATTGATTTAAACGTAGAAGAGTTACGCAAACGTTTATACACCAAACGTGTAGATTTAGCCGAAGACGATTTACCTGTTGGCTTAAAGCTGGTGCATTTAAACAAGTGCCCTATTTTAGCCCCAGCTAAAACGTTATTGCCTGAAAACGCCGCCCGCCTTGGGATTGACCGCGAGCAGTGCTTAGCTAACTTAGCTATTTTAAAAGCCAATACCGACCTTCGCGATAAAGTAACCGAAGTGTTTAACGAGCAAGGCGATTACAGCGCAACCACTAACGTTGACTACTTACTTTACGATGGGTTTACAAGCCATGCTGATAAAGCTAAGTTTGCGATTATTCGTGATGCAAAACCAGATGAGTTAGCTGGGTTGAAGTTAGACTTTGAAGATAAAAAGTTTAATACATTGTTGTTTAGATACCGCGCCCGTAACTGGCCTGAAACGCTAAACCAGCAAGAGCTTGACCAATGGCGCCAGTATTGCCAAAACAAGTTAATGCACGGAGAAGATCAACCATCGATTAATGCGCAAGATTTTATGATCACCCTTGAAAACCTAGCGCATGAACATGACGACAGCGAAAAAAATCTTACAATTTTAAAGGCACTGTATAACTACGCACAAAGCATGTAATTCGATGTAGACGTAGAGCTTGCTCACGTGAAAAGCGTAGCTTTTAATATTTTTATCATTTTAAAAACTCCGTTTTTATACGCAAGCAAGCTTCCGTCTACAAAGTAAAACTCATATCGACACTTTGGGGTAAACGTAGAGCTTGCTCACGTGAAAAGCACAGCTTTTAATTGCTTAAATAAAACACTATTCACAAAGAGAAGCGAATGTGGAGTAAATGAGAAGACATAAAAAACAATCTTTTTTAGATCTATTACTTCCTCTAAAAGCGCAGCGCCTCATAACCTCTTTGTGAATAAATCACTTTACGGGCTTTACCCGTCACGCAAGCAAGCTTCGCGTCTACGAAACAACCATAAATCTATACTTTGGGGTAAACGTAGAGCTTGCTCACGTGAAAAGCACAGCTTTTAATTACTTAAATAAAATACTATTTCACAAAGAGAAGCGAATGAGGAGTAAATGAGAAACATAAAAAAATAATTTTTTAGATCTATTACTTCCTCTAAAAGCGCAGCGCCTCATAACCTCTTTGTGAATAAGTCACTTTTACGGGCTTTGCCCGTCACGCAAGCAAGCTTCGCGTCTACGAAACAATCATAAATCTACACTTTAGGGTAAACGTAGAGCTTGCTCACGTGAAAAGCGCAGCTTTTAATTACTTAAATAAAACTCTATTCACAAAGAGAAGCGAATGAGGAGTAAATGAGAAGACATAAAAACAATAGTTTTTTAGATCTATTACTTCCTCTAAAAGCGCAGCGCCTCATAACCTCTTTGTGAATAAATCACTTTACGGGCTTTGCCCGTCACGCAAGCAAGCTTCGCGTCTACAGCGTTACTTTTTATGCAATGCTTCAATGCGTGCTAGTAAGCTTGAGGTGTCGTATCTGCCGCCGCCAAGTGCTTGTACGTCGGCGTAGTATTGATCGACCGTTGCGGTCATTGGTAAAGTAGCGCCGTTGTTTTTAGCTTCATCGAGTGCAATGCCTAAATCTTTACGCATCCAATCTACGGCAAAACCAAACTCGTATTCCCCCGCCCACATTGTTTTGTAGCGATTTTCCATTTGCCACGAACCGGCTGCACCTTTAGAAATGGTTTCTATAACTTTTTCACCATCAAGCCCTGCTTGTTTGGCAAAATGTAAGCCTTCGGCTAAACCTTGCACTGCGCCAGCAATACAAATTTGATTAACCATTTTACAAAGTTGTCCCGAGCCAACGCCGCCTAGTAATTGGCTAAAACGACTAAATGCCGCCATAACTGGCTGCACTTTAGCAAATACGGCTTCACTGCCACCCGCCATAACCGTTAATACGCCGTTTTCGGCGCCAGCTTGTCCGCCCGATACAGGCGCATCTATAAAGTCGATATTTTGCAGAGCCGCTTTTGCAGCCACTTCGCGTGCTACTTCGGCAGAGGTTGTGGTGTGATCAACCAAAATAGTGTGCGGCAACATGCCCGCTAACACGCCGTCGTCGCCATACACTACTGAGCGTAAATCGTCATCGTTACCAACACACATAAATACGATGTCGGCATTGTTGGCAGCTTCGCGTGGGGTTGGTGCAAAGCTTCCTGAATGTTCTGCAGTCCACGCTTGTGCTTTAGCTTGAGTGCGGTTAAAAACGCATACGCTGTGCCCTTCTTTTGCTAAATGCCCCGCCATTGGGTAACCCATTACGCCTAAACCTATAAATGCGACTTTCATTGACATAAAAATGACCTATTAAACTGATAACTTAGAAACTAGACCTCGATTATGTCAACCGGTCGATAAAAAAGCGAATGAAAGTCTTTATAAAATTTCCTTAGCGGGAAAGGTAAGTAGGTAACCTATGGATAGTATTTATCAATTTAATGCACCACTTTTTAACAGCGAAACTTTTTCTCTTAGCCAATTACAGGGCAAAACCGTTCTTATTGTTAATACAGCGAGTAAGTGTAATTTTTCGGTGCAATTAAACGCGCTCGAAAAGCTCTATCAGCAATACAAAAGCAATGGTTTTACTGTACTTGCGTTTCCGTGCAACCAGTTTGGCCAAAATGAGCCGCTTGATAATTTAGCCATTAAAGACTTTTACCAAGAGCAATTTAATGTCTCATTTGAGATATTTGGCAAGGTAATGGTAAATGGGCCAGAAACACATCCGTTGTTTAATTATTTAAAGTCGCATACGCGGGGTATTTCGCAAAATCGTGCAATTAAGTGGAATTTCACTAAGTTTTTAATTAACTCGCAAGGGCAACTTGTTGCACGCTATGCACCGCGTACTAAGCCCGAAACACTTAAACAAGTAATAGAAAGTAACTTACTGCAAGCCGCAAAGTTAAGCGCTGCCAGAGGTGGTAAAAAGGTACCGTCTAAAATACCTTTGTTTACCTCAAGTAAGGCTCCGCTTAAGGCTTAATTTAAATCAATAAAATGCGTGTTACTAAAGCACAGGTTTATAAAGTAGTTTATTGTATTAAAGGTTAACTACCCTACAAATACTTAAGCATCGAGGCTATTACCATGAACATTGCTTTTTTTAGTACTCAAAAGTACGAACTGCCTTTTTTTGAACAAAGTACACGCGGTAACCGTGATATAAAAATAACGTATTTTGAACAAGCCCTGAGCGAACAAACGGCTATTTTAGCAAACGGGTTTGATGCCATATGCGTATTTGTTAACGACACCGTAAACGCCACGGTTATTGAACAACTAGCTCGCCAAGGCATAAATACTATTTTGCTGCGTTGTGCAGGATTTAATAACGTTGATTTACCTGCAGCAAAAGCACACAAAATTAAAGTATTACGCGTCCCTGCTTACAGCCCTGAAGCCGTAGCTGAACACTGTATTGCACTTATGCTAACCCTTAGCCGTAAAACTCATAAAGCATACAACCGCGTACGCGAAGGTAACTTTGATTTAAACGGATTACTAGGTTTTAACTTGCACAACAAAACCGTGGGTATTGTAGGTTGCGGTAAAATTGGCCTTGCGCTGTGCAACATTTTAAATGGCTTTGGCGCTAAAGTATTAGTGTGCGACCCCTACGCACAACCTGGCAATTATACAATTACCGATATAGACACCTTACTTAGCCAAAGCGATGTGATTTCTTTGCATTGCCCTTTAACGGAGCAAACTCATCATTTAATAGATGATGAGGCATTTAGCAAAATGAAAACCGGCGTTATGCTTATTAACACCTCTCGTGGTGCATTACTTGATAGTAGCGCATGTATTAGTGCACTAAAAACTAAAAAATTAGGGTATTTAGGGCTCGACGTTTACGAGCAAGAGTCGGAGCTGTTTTTTAAAAACCACAGTGACGAAATAAACCAAGACGATATATTCTCGCGCTTAGTGAGCTTTAAAAATGTTTTAGTAACGGGGCATCAGGGCTTTTTTACCCAAGAGGCACTCACCGAAATAGCAAACACAACCCTACTTAACGCGCTTGAAGTAAATGAAGGTAGGCCTCTGACTAATGAGGTTTTATAAAGTTCTTGGCTATACCTAAATTTTAGGCACAAAAAAAGCGAAGTGTGTTTTAAACTCACTTCGCTTTATTAATCTATTTTTAGGGTTTAAATAAAATTAACCAAAGGCAACGTTTGCAAATACCAAGGTCATTAATATTGGGCAAACAAAACGAATATACTGAGCAAACCAGTAATGTACACCGGTTGTTGCTTGATGTAATTTATTACCACGCTGCCACATCCAACCTACCGTAATAAAGTAAAATAAACCCATAAGCGGTAATTGGTATTGGGTAAATAGCATAATGACTAAGCCAAATAACCAATCAAAATTTAGTATAATTGCGCTTGCACACACAAGTACAACAGCGCTTACCGCCCATGTTGCTTTGGTGCGGCTAACGTTGTGGTTTTCTACTAAAAACGCTACCGGAATTTCGGTGGTCGATATAGTTGACGTAACCGATGCGATAGACATTAATACAAAAAATAATAAACCGACTAATAAGCCAATTTCGCCCATGGTGCTAAATAGCTCAGGTAAAATAGCAAAAATAAGCTGCCCTTCGCCAATCAGTTTACCACCACTAAATACCTCTACACCGTTGTGCTGCGCCACATAAATAGCAGGTATAATGAGTAACCCCGCTAAAAAAGCAACGCCAGTATCAAGTAGTGCAACACCTGCGGTGAGCTTTGGTAAATTAGCATCTGGCTGTAAATACGAGCCGTAAATCATCATACAGCCCACACCTAACGAGAGCGAAAAGAACGCTTGCCCCATTGCAGCAATAATTAAATTAGGGTCGAGTATTTGGCTAAAATCAGGAATTAAATACGCGGCAAAGCCTTCGCTTGCGCCATCGAGTGTTGCAATGTAGGCAATTAAACCAACAAGCAATACGAGTAGCAGTGGCATTAAACGGCGCGACCAAGTTTCGATTCCTGACTTAACCCCTTTTAAAATAATACTGGCAGTTAAAATAAGCATAAGCGGCGTAAATACAAAATTACGCAGCACTGAGTCGCTATGTAAAAATTCGCTTGCGCCTGTAAACCCAAAAAAGGTTGTTATGGGTTCAATAGCGTACGAAAGCATCCACCCTGCCACTATTGAATAAAAACTTAGCATAACAACTGCGCCCGCAAGGCCTATATAACCTGCCGCAGCACCAACCTTACGGTTAGTGTTTTGCCATGCATCGCCCAATGCTTTTACAGGATTAGCTTGTGCTTTGTGACCTAAATAAAGTTCGGTATACAGCGCAGGAAGCGCAAGTAAAAATATAACAATAAAATAAACCAGTAAAAATGCACCGCCGCCATGGTTGGCCGCTTGCGTAGGAAAACCCCAAATATTACCTAAACCCACTGCTGCGCCAGCAGCGGCTAAAACAAAACCAAGTCGGCTTTGAAACCCATCACGCACTTGTGCCATACATCTACAAATCTGTTATTATTTTGATTATTGTGAATTAAACCATATTTCATGCCAGCTGAGTAATAAAATTGTACCCAGCCTTTATTAGTGGCGTTAACCGCTCACAATATCAGCGACTTCTTTTGCTTTAGGGCTTTTATGACTGAACACTATTTTAAAAATGCCTTGAGTATTACTTCAACTCAATTGGCAAACTTGTCTTTAGCGAGTAACAGTATTTTATTATTTAATGCTAAAACACTTGAGCTTAGTGACTTTAATTTGCCCGATTGCTTAAGCCCATTTGAGTTAACTATTATAAACCGCCGTAAAAGTCCGCAAGCTAAGCAAGAGTATTTAGCTACGCGGTTATTGTTAAAACACCTTATTAAAATAGCGCAGCCGCAATATGCGCACGTAGCGCTTAATAAAATGAGTACAGAATTTGACGAGGCAAGCTCAAAACTGCAAATACACGTGGGTGATGATGTTATTAATACCTGTATTTCGCACTCGCATGGTTTGGTTGGCGTAGCGCTAAATCTTGATAAAAGTGAGTTTGGTTTTGATATTGAAAAAGTAAGCCTAAAGCGCCCGTTTGAAAAGCTCGCTAAGCATTTTTATCATAATGATGAAATTACACTTATTACCGAGCCCACTAATACCCAAGCCCAAGCAGATACGTTTTTTAGAATTTGGACATTAAAAGAGTCACTTGCTAAAGCCACCAGCCGCCCTATTGCAAAATTACTTAGCCCCAATGTGTTTGACGAATTACATAGTGCAAAGCTGAGTGCTAGCAGTAATCGCGTTACTGTAGCTGATAGCAGTGACAGCAATGTTTGCTTTGATGTAAGTGTGGTGCATAAAAAAAGCATCGACTGGCGATGCTTTTTATTAACCGATTTTGTTAAGTAACTTTATTAAGTGACTTTATCAACTGATTTTACTAGGTAATTTTACTAGGTGATTTTCCTGAATAACGGTTATTTACGCAGCAAAATCATTTTCTAATAAACGGCTATGAATAGACTGTACTACGTTATCTGACTCAGTTTGCTCAACTAAAAAGCACAGGTTGTGCTTACTAGCACCGTGACAAATTAATCGAATGTTAAAGTCTTTTAGTACACTCATTAAGTTCATTTCGTGTTGGCGTAATTGAATCTCAGAGCCAATAAGTGCCACCAATGTTAGGTTGTTTTCTACCGAAACATGGCAAAACTCTGCAAGCTTATCTAGGCATTCTTGATCGAGCTCTGGGCGCGATGCGTTTTGCGCGTTATCAAGGGTTATAGCTACGCTGATTTCTGATGTAGTTACCAAATCGACCGATATATTGTATTCACTTAATAGTGTAAATACGCGTGCTAAAAAGCCGCTTGCTAGGAGCATTTCTGGGCTTTTAAGCGTAAGCAATATTTGGTTTTTACGTTGCGTTACTGCGCGTATACCTGGTTGCTGCGATTTTTCGCGCTCAATCCATGTACCGCCACGCTCTGGCTCGCGGCTAGAGCCTACAAATACATTAATGTGGCTACGGCTCGCTGGTAAAATAGTTGCTGGGTGCAATACTTTTGCGCCAAAGGTCGCCATTTCAGCGGCTTCGTCAAAGCTTAAACGTGCAATAGGCGTCGCTTTTGCGCACAAACGCGGGTCGGTGCTAAAAATGCCCACTACGTCGGTCCAAATATGCACGCTTTTAGCGTTAATTGCTTCAGCTAAAAGTGCAGCACTGTAGTCTGAACCACCTCGTCCTAGCGTTGTGGTTTGGCCGTACTCGTCACTGCCAATAAAGCCCTGAGTAACAATTACTTGCTTATCTAATAACGGGATTAAAAATTCTTTAGCGGCTTGCGCTGTGGCCGCAACATTAGGCGTTGCTTTACCAAATTGGCTGTCGGTTTTAAGCACCTTGCGCACATCAAAGCGATCGGCGTTTAAACCTTGTAAACGCAGCACCTGAGCAAACAAATACGACGATAAACGCTCACCAAAGCTAAGTAGCTCATCGTGTTGCTGATCGGTTGTTAGTGACTCTTGAGCCAATGTTTGAAATGCTTTTAGGGTTTCGTTAAAGCCAACCGCTAAATCGGCATCTAGCGATAACTCATCTAAAATAGTTTGTTGAATAGCAAGCACACCGTTTATGTGTTCTTGGCGCTCACTTGAGGTAATACTTGGTTTGCACAGTGCAACTAAGTGGTTAGTTACGCCGGCACTAGCGCTCACGGCAACAATACGTACGCTTTTATCTGCAACAATAATTTCGCTACAGCGACTCATCGCTTCAAAGTTGGCAACACTGGTTCCGCCAAATTTGGCAACGATGTAATCTGATTTTGCGCTTAACTCTGTTTGAAGTACTGTTTGTGGCGCTGATTGGGTAGTCATTTAGTCTCCTTTCGCGGTATCCAAACCGCAATAAAACAAGAAGAACTTGGCAAAGGAATGCTTAAAGATAAGTCCACTGCCAGAAGCTCTCCACCTATATTGGTGACAGTTTTGAGGATTCAGCCCCATAAACCGAAAAATAATGACGACGTACCATTATTTTCCTCGGCGAGTACTTCCCTCCTTAATGATCATTGGCTTTCGTCGCCTAACATTAAGTACCTAAG
The DNA here is from genome assembly GCF_011378625.1 of Pseudoalteromonas sp. c7(2019). Taxonomy (NCBI): domain Bacteria; kingdom Pseudomonadati; phylum Pseudomonadota; class Gammaproteobacteria; order Alteromonadales; family Pseudoalteromonadaceae; genus Pseudoalteromonas; species Pseudoalteromonas sp. c7(2019). The sequence continues at coordinate 49,016 of NZ_WTKS01000005.1, forward strand.
TATCGCACCTCTTCTGAATGCTTTATTAACCAGTGGCTAATAAAACAAAACCCCACTAAGTAGCGGGGCTTTGAAAGTTATCGTTTAGACGTCTAGCTGTCAAGCATTTAATAATTTATGCGTTAAATAAAACTGCCCATGTAATAAGAGCCTGCATAACCTACGGTGTAGCAAATTAATAAATGCAGCGATAAACGCAAGTAGCTCATAAAGGTAAGCGCTTTAACTTTGCTCATGGCAATAATACCCGCAGCCGACCCAATGATCAGCATTGAACCGCCCACGCCCGTTGCATAAGTAAACGACAACCAGTGTTGTTGGCTCATTACTATATCGGCTTTTAATAAAGCAGCAGTAAGCGGTACGTTATCGACCCCTGCTGATAATATGCCCATTAAGTAGTTTGCGTACTCAGGTGCCATTACCGTGTATAGGTCGGTAAATTTACTTAGCATACCAATTTCTTTAAGTGCGCCTACAAGTAAAAGTACACCTACAAAAAACAATAATGTGTCGTATTCTATATCGCGAACAAAATCGATTATGTCTTTGTTAATGTCTTTTTTGCGCATTAAAAATTGCGCTACTAAAAACATCACTGATAAGCCAAACAAGAAGGTTAATAAAGGCGGTACGCTGTAAACTACACTCAGCATAAGTGTGCTCACTACGGTAGATAAAAATATAACAGCGATGGTAATGTCGGTTTTTTCAATGCGGGTTTTACCTGCACCAGCAAACTCAACACGCCCTTTCATACCGATAGATAGTAACGCGGCTAGCAGCATAACGCTTGCAAGTGCTGGCGCTATAAGTAGTAATAAATGAGCAATGGTTACTTTGCCATCTAAAAATATCATTAGTGTGGTTACGTCACCTGTTATTAGCGATACCCCACCTGAGTTAACCCCAAACACAATAAGCGTGGCGTATTTAATGAGTTTTTTAGGTTCAAGTTTTAACGACATAACAACCGCGAGCGATATAAGCGTCGCTGTTACGTTATCTGAAATCGACGAAAACAAAAACGCAAAACCACCCACCAAAAACATGAGCTTTTTTTCGCTAATACTTTTTGGCATAACGCGGTGCACAATATTTTCTATAAACCCCTTTGAATTTAAATACGCTACAAAGGTCATTGCAGCCATTAAAAATAGCCATAACGAGGCAATTTCTAAAATATTTTCATTTAAAAGGTGTTGAATCGTATCGGGGCTTTGCCCGTGTAGAGGGTATATAAAAAGAAGAATCCAGCAAAGCGTACCAAAAAACAGCGTGGTTTTAGCTTTATTGACATGGATTATATCTTCTATAACGATCAGTAAAAATGCAATCGCTATCAGGGTTAGAATAATCGAGGAAACCATGGTAGTTAAACAACCTTTGATATAGTTTTAAAGAACACACAAATAACATTCCATTTCATGTGCCTATTTTCGGCGCGAATTTTAGCACTGCCTCTATGCAAAAACTATTATTAAATGGTCTTAAAAACGAATACTATATACAGACAAGGTTAATTAAAAATACGTAATAATGAGTCTTCTAAAAGAACTCAATAATAAAATACTAGGATGTTGTAACCTCTTATGATCCCAGCTAAAAAGCTGCTAAACACCATAACCGAACATTGGGGTGTATTAGCGCTATTATTTAAACGTTTTAAAATGGCTGACTTTAGCCTAAAAGACGTACAAAACGCGATTAAGCAAAAGCAGCCTACGTGGTCAAACGAACGCATTTATAAAGAAACAAATCGTTTGTTAAACCAAGATATTTTAATTTCACTGGCTAAATCTTCTCAGCTTGAAATAAATCGTGCCATTGCCGATTTTGCTACGTTTTTACTGCAAGAAGAGCATTTAGGCTTAGCGCAAGAAATTAGCGTATTAGTAGACGACCTAGCACGTTTAGGTAACCGCCTAGATAACGCTGGCGAAATAGAAGACTTTGACGATTTACGCCGCTACAGCCGCATTATGGATGATCGGGTGCGTAAAATAATGAAGCTCTATACGCACAACGAAAACGCTATTTTAAATATTGTTGAACAAGCTAAATCTAATAATGCGGTGCAATCGCTGCAAAAGCGTTATAAAGCGGTAATAGAAGCGTTTGACGAATACATAGAGCCAATGCTTGAAATGGTTGATATTCGTGGTGAATTTCATGCGTGTTTTACCCTCATTGAAGAGCAAATAAGTAAGCAAATACTGCACATTGAGCGCTCAGGTAAAGCGTATACCGACAAACGCATGCTGGAGCAATTACGTACCCGTATACTCGAAATGCATTTAGTGGGTAGAGAAAGCTTACGTAAAAGTGCCGACATGCTTATGCCGCTGCGCGAAGAGTTACGCCGTAATAACTTAATTACTCGCCAAGCAGCCAAAGTACTTGGGCTTGTGCGCAAAAATGGCGTAGACAACATGCTAAGTGCTGTACAGCCACATTTTGTGAGCGACGCGCAGCGATATTCGCTTGGTCAGCAGCGCCATATTGTGGCTTACATGGCAAGCTTGGTTGAATTTGAACACGAAGAATACCAATTGCCAGATCAACAAGACGTGCCTGCATTTGTTACGCCTAATATTCCTGACTACAACGATGTTAAAACCAGCTTTGCTAAGCGCTTTAATAAAAAACGCAAAAAGCCGCAGCCCTTGCTGCAATTTTTAGACGAAAGCTACCCAAATCTCGATGCCGACGAAATGCTATTTTTGTATCAAAAATTAGTCAGCGACAGCGATATTAAAATAATTCAAAGCGATGAAAAAGCCCGCGTAAAAATTGCCGGTCAGCACTTTTCTTTATATCCATTTAATTCAGAGCCTCAGCCAGATTCAAAGGCAGGTAAATAAACCATGACACACATAAACTTAGACGAGCTAACCCATCTACAAGCCATTAATAAAAAATTAGTAGCGGGTTATCACATTTGTGAGCAAGACAACGTAATGTGGCAAGAGCTTGACCAACACATAGAAGACTACACCGCCCTATTTACCGCTTTAGGTAACGATTTAAAACGCGACAGCCGTGGCTTTTATTACTTTGGTAGCGACGAAAGCACACCCAATATGGGCAAAATATCTCGCGCTATCGCGCTCACCATTTACATTTTAATTGAGCACTACGCCAATACGGGTAAAGACCCTATGCGCGCATTGTTTGACGACGTAAACGATTTAGAGCTTATGCAAACGCTGGTGCAAATTAACAAACATTTGTTTGATCAGCTTGAGATATTTTCAGGATCTGATTTGCGCAAAGACGTTTACCTGCGCATGGTGCGCTTAGGTTTAGCCCGCGAAGTAGAAGGCGGCTTTATGCTACAAGCGCCAATTCACCGCTACATAGATGCACTCATGGAAGTAAACGAAGAAACCTATATTACAGAGGACGAGGAATGAAAAATCTATACGGACTAAGTAAACTCGCCCTACTTAACACCGCAGGCTATGCAAAATGTGTGATCCCGCTTGATAAAAGCAGCTCTATTTGCGCGCCCAATAACACAGGTAAAAGCTCGGTTATTAACGCCCTGCAGTTTCCGCTTATTAACGATTTGCGCTTAACAGAATGGGACGGACACGATTTAGATGAAACCCGAAAGTTTTATTTTTCATCCGATCAGTCGTACATTTTACTAGAAGCTAACTTGCCTCATGGCTCGGTAGTAATAGGTGTTGCAGGACTTGGTAAAATTGCCGGTTACGCGCATCAGTACTTTTGTTACCAAGGAAAGCTTGATTTAGAGCAGTACACGCAAGGTAAAACTATTATTAAATTTACCAAGCTGTTCAACCATTTAAAATCGCTTAACTACAACCCTATTGAGCTTAAAGCACAAGAGCTAAACGCACTACTTACTGGCGGCGCAACGCCTTTTGACGGCGACATTAACTTAAAAATGATCCCGCTCAATAATGTGCAAGACTCCTCTATTTATAAAGAAATATTTAGACGTATTCTTAATTTACACAAATTAGGCGCAAGCGACGTAAAACGCTTTATGCTACGCGTGTTTGAACGCCATATGTCGAACTCTAAGGTCGATTTTTATGAAGTATGGCGTCGCTCGTTTGATAAAGTAAATCGCTCAAAACGCGAATTAAAAGCCCTTGAGTCAATGCAAGAGCCAATAGCCGCGCTTGAATCAATGCTTGAAAACCAAACCGTGCTTAAAGGTAAATTAGCCGCGTATGCGCCTAAAATTGACCAAGCACTGATTGATTTTGATACCTATCAAGAATCGCAACTTAATGAGCTGGGTATAGCGCTTGAAGATATAGAGCACGAAAAACACGAGTTTGAGCAAAAGCAAAGCCTATACGTACAGCAATCGCGTGATATAGAGCGTAGACAAACTCAAATTGAGCAGTGGTTTTTAGATTACGATGCGCTTAAAAGCGAATTTGAACTGGTAAATAAAGCCACGCTTAAAACCAGCCTGACTCAGTTAAAGCAAGATTACGAGTCGCTTTCACACTCTATAACCAGCGCACAAGGACAAAGCCTACATACGCTTGACTACCGGATTAGCGAAACACAAAAACAAATTAAGAGCTTAAAGCTGCAACTTAAAAACCTTGAGTTTAATTTGTTTACCCGTATGCGCGAAGACCTCTCGTTAAAAGAAGTAGAAGAAATATCGCGGATTTTAAACCCAGATATTCTCTCGTTTGCAACCACCACTAATGGCGATATAACCATTGATGACGAAGATGCGTTTGGGGAATTTTTATCGCTGTTAAGTGAAAACGTTAAAGGCGGCGTATTAACACTACCAGGTGCGAGCATTAAGCTTAAAAAGCTCTCGCCTGTGCAAATGCAAAGCGGCGAAAACAAAGAGCAATTAACCGCTCAGCTCAGTGCACTTGAGCATTCACTTAAAGAGTTTAAGCAACAGCGCGATGTTGCTGCAAACGTTGCCGACAAGCAAAAAGAAAAAGACGCGTTATACGATGAGCTTATGAGCGCAGAGAGCGCCCTAAAACGCTTAGAGCAGTTTGAGGTAATGCAGCAGTCGGTTGAAGCGCAAGCCATGCTAAAAGAGCAATTATTAGCTGAGCGCGAACAAGTTGACGACTACCTGCAAGATATTCAAAAAAATAGTGGCTCAATTGCCGATCGTCGCTCGTTAATTAAATCGAAACAAGAGCAAATTAATCGCCAAACTGAGCGTCTGCGCCAAGTTAAAAGCGAGCGAATTGACCACACGCTTGATTTATACAGCGGTAAAGTAACTCCATACATGATTGATATTACAGTCGACTTTGATAACTTAAGCGATCTTGTTCATCACTTTAATAAAGACTGCCAAGAGCTGCGTAATTTTGACATAAACGTGCGCAACACCTATTTGCATGTATATAACGCGGGTATTACTAAATTCGACAACGAAAACGACGAATATACTAAATACCAAAAGCTAATAAGCGCCTTTCATAATATTGATAACGAACGCGATGCTGTTGAGCGCCAAGCACGCGTTGCGCTTACTGAAGTGGCCGCAACTATTAAAGGCTTGCGAGAAGATTTAGACCGCCTTCGCCGCGAAATGAACAGCTTTAATAAAGGCATAAGCCAGCACCGTATTTCAAACCTGCAAGCGTTTAAAATTAACGTCATACCGCGCAAAATGCTGGTTGATAGTATTGATACCATTATCAGCACGTCGCATCAGTTTGAGCAAGGCGACACCCTAGATTTACTGAGCCAAGAACCGTACAGCGAAAGTGCGGTAAACGAAGCGAAAGATCACTTAATTAAACTCGCCTCAGATAAAGCGGGTTTAACACTTACCGATTTATTTGATATTCGATTTGAAGTGGTTAACCGCGCAGGTGAAACAGAGCACTTTGAAAAAATAGATTCGGCGGGTTCAAACGGCACACGTATTACGATTAAGTTATTGTGTGGCATGTTGTTTATTCGTTACTTATTGAGTGACCAGGAACAAAACCTATACCGTATACCTATTTATATAGATGAAGCGGCCGACATTGACCCACAAAATCAAAAAGCAATTATAGAAACCGCACTAAGCTTTGGTTTTGTTCCTATATTTGCCTCAGTTAAGCCACAAATAAGTTGTGACTACATTGTGCCTATTCGCTCGGTAAAAGACGGTGCACAAAACTGGGTAGATGAAAAAGATTGGATTGAAGTTGAACATTAAACTTTTACTGATGACTAATTAACAGAGGTTAATTAGTCATTCAGCCTTAGGGCGTGTTGACCTTTGTGGATTGAAATTTGTTCAATTTAGGGGCAATTTAATCGCGGCGTGAGGTTTGTAACCTAGTGGGCTAAGTAAAAACCGAGCAACAAAGAGTTAATTGCCCCTAGGCAGAACCCTTCGGGCAGCGCATGTTTGGCATTTATGCTGCGTTATCAACTATTTATGGGGAATAACCACACTACATAGGCTCTGCCTTGCCCAAATACCAAACATACTGCTGCAAATTCAACCACGAAAGGTCAACACGCCCTGACAATTAGACTAATATTTAGGACGTTTAAATAATACACATTTAAACTATGTGTGTTATTTTAAATTAATGCATTTTATTGGAGCAAACGTAATGAAAAATATACTTATTGTTGCAGCGCTAGCACTTCTTACAGCCTGTACACAAACCCCAGATTGGGATTACGATAAATCAGCTAACTTTAGTAATTTTAAAACATTTGCTTGGGTAGAAAACGCCAGCCTAACTAAAGACACAAATAACTATCAAATAAATGGCCTTATGGAAAAACGTGTTCGCACTGCCGTAAACGCAGAGCTGAGCCAAACATTAGGTATGAGCTTAGTTGATGCAGCGCAAGCTGATGTACTTGTTAACTATCATGCATCGGTTGATAAAGAGCTTGAAATAGACACGTTTAACACGGGTTACCGCCATAATTGGGGTTACTGGGGAAGTGGTTTTCAAAAAGATACAACCGCGCGTGAATACGAAGTGGGTACACTGATTATTGATATTGTGGATCGTGAATCTAACCAGCTAGTATGGCGCGGCGCAAAAGAAGGTCGATTAAAGAAAAATCAATCGCCAGAACAACGTGAAGCATCAATTAATAAAACAGTGAGCGAAATTTTAAGTAACTTCCCGCCGCAAAAGCAGCAGTAAGTTAAAATTAGCTATAAGTAAGTTTTAAAAGAGCTCACAGTACGTGAGCTTTTTTGTGGGTGTGTATTTTTGGAACTTTTAAAATAAAGTTATTACGAGCTGCGCTCGTCACGTCAGCAAGCTGCACGTCTACAAAAAACACCGCGTCAAACTTTACCTGTAGGCGCTAAGCTTGCTTGCGCGAGAAGCGACAGCTTCTAATTACTTTATAGCGCTATATTCCATCTTAAATTACGAGCTGCGCTCGTCACGTCAGCAAGCTGCACGTCTACAAAAACACCGCGTCAAACTTTACCCGTAGGCGCTAAGCTTGCTTACGCGAGAAGCGATAGCTTCTAATTACTTTATATCGCTATATTCCATCTTAAATTACGAGCTGCGCTCGTCACGTCAGCAAGCTGCACGTCTACAAAAACACCGCGTTAAATTTACGATTTATACTTATGCAGTAACTCAAGCGGTATATGGCAGTAATCATCAGGATGATTAGTTAAGCGGTCTTGATGCTCAGGATCGCTTGGCACGTAGTTAGTTAGCAGCTCTGCCCCTACCACAATTTTATCAGCATCACTTCGCTGGCTTATATAATTGCTAGCGACCTTTAAATGATCTTGGCTTTTGCTATAAATGGCAGTGCGATATTTAGGGCCTACGTCATCCCCTTGTTTGTTAACGCTATACGGATCAATAATCTCAAAAAAGAAGCCAAACAGCTCGTTTAAGCTAACCTCTTTTGTACTAAATATTACTTTTACACACTCAGCATAACCGTCGTATTCGCCTTGTGTATTATCATTTTTTCCATTAGCCCGCCCTGCTTCAGTACTTATTACACCAGGTAAGTGCTTTAAAAACTCTTGCACGCCCCACAGGCAGCCACCTGCAAAGTAAATAGTATCTTGCTGTTTTATATTCATAATAAATGTGACCAAGTTTGTTAGATGCATTAACGTTGCAAATGATAATCAAATGCAGTTTTTAATGAATTAATGTACAATCGCGCCAAAATCGCAGTTGTTTAATTGAATTATTTTATCACGCCTTAAAAGTGTGTTCTGAATTTAATTGTTACCGTAATTGCATATAAAAAATGAGACACACAACATGAAATGGTCACCGCACTTTATACTCCCTGCACTGCTATGCAGCGCGAGCAGTTTTGCCTACGGCGAAGCTGTAACTGATAAAACTGAAGCATCACCGGCAATCGAAAAAATAACGGTTGAGGCATCGCCCACTGCAAACACATTACCTGTAGGTACATTTGACTCTCCAGTATCTAATTTAGAGTATGACCCACGTGTTGATTTACAATCACGTAATATGGCTGAAGCGCAAGCCGATGTAACTATACGCGGTGGTATTTTTGAAAATACCGGTTTTAGAGTTGGTAGTGCTACTTTACTTGACCCACAGTCTGGTCATTACTTTGCTGAAATTCCTATTGCACCGCAAATGCTTACCGGCCCTTATATTTTAACAGGCGCAGACAATGCGCTTAATGGTGCTAATAGCTCTGTAGGCACTGTATCGTTTGGCTGGAAACCAATTAGCACGGGCGGCAGTGTATCGGTAGGTACTGGCACAAACGATTTTAACTTACAAAGCTTACATGCAGGTGTAAGTATGCCCCTTGAAGGCGCAAAGGATTGGAAGCTTGGTTTTGAAGGTGAGATTTCTCACTCACAAAGCGATGGCACTATTGATAACGGCGATCACGACTTTACGCGTGCATCGGGTCGCGTTCAATTAGCTGGCGCTGATTCTCAAACCGATTTGTTTTTTGGCTCACAAGATAAGTTTTTTGGCTGGCCAAATTTGTACACACCATTTGGCGTTAACGAAACAGAAGAGCTAGAAACCCGCTTATTAATGCTAAACCATAAGCAAAATTATGCGCAGGATAGTAACTTTGAAGTGTCGGCTTATTACCGCACACACGACGATCATTATATTTACTCTCGCGAAAATCCAAGCGCTTTTGAAGCGTTTCACAAAAGTGAAGTTAAGTCGTTAGCGCTATCGGGGCATCATGCTCAAAGCGATGTATTTGCTGTAAATTATTCAGCGCAGTTTATTGACGACTCAATTGAATCTACCACGCTTGAAAACAACTTTACCTCTCGTAAGTATTATAAATTAAGCGTATTGCCTGAATACAAAATGGCGCTTGAGGATAATAAACAACTTACATTTCGTTTAGGTGCTGCGTTTGACGATACAAATAGAGACGACTCAGAACTGTCACTTATTGGTGATGTAACGCTTAATACACAAAACAGCAAAGGTTTTGAGCGCACGTTTTATTTATCGTACGCAGAGGCAAGCCAAGTAGCAGGCTATACCGCGATTGGTGGAAGTGATTCAGGCGGGTTATTTAGAAGTAATTACACCCTTGAGCGCGAAACGACTAAAAGCCTAGAGCTAGGTTTATTAGTTGATGAGCAAACTTGGCAACTTAATTCGGCTATTTTTTATCGCAAAGATGACAACTTAACCGATTGGACGTTTAATTTTGATTCAAGCTCAGCGCGCTTTGCAAACCCTGTAGATATAAATACGACGGGCATTGAGTTCTTAGCAACTAAACACTTTGAAACAACCGAAATTGTAGCGAGTTACACCTACCTTCATAAATCAGAAAATTACGGTGCGGCAGATATTGATGCTAGTTTTTACGCATTAAACTTTCCTGATCACCGCCTAACACTCGGCGCAATTTGGAATCCTACTGATATATTGCAGTTTAGAATAGATAACGAGTGGCGCAAACAGCACGAAAATGCGCTGCGCGGTAGTGACGACGATGTTTTATTTACTCATTTAACGTTAAAAATTACGCCGCCAATGCTAAAAAACTTATTTATTACTTTAGCAGCAGATAACCTATGGGGTGAATCGTTTGAAGAGATACCTGGTACACCAGGGCGAGGTGAGCAATATACGTTAAGCGCAACGTATCGTTGGTAGAATTGAGCTATCACATTCAAAGACCTGTTTATTTAAAACAGGTCTTTGAATAAATATTTAGCAAAGAATAAACGACATACTAAATATTAAGAGCTTTGATTACTCAGCTTATATTGAACCAGAACGACATTGTCTTTTTCTTAGCTCATTATCAATTTGTAAAGGGCGACTAAGCTCATCTGTAAGAACCTGCGAAACAACCGTACCGGTTTCAACTTCTTGTATCCAGATTGATATCTTATCCCCTTCCCTTTTTCTATTTAGCATATAGCTTTTATCAGAATCTAAATTAACGTTAAAATTAACAAAAGCTTCTTTTTGACTATTTAAAACATCAGGGTTTGAAACACTCGCCTTTACCCATAAATCATGCTCACCACTGATATACTGCTTTGGTTCAGCCCATTGTGTAGGTTTTTTGTTAAAGCACATCAAGTGGACATATTCTAGATCTACTCCCTGCTCTCTTTTAAAGTTTTCGAGTCTAAAATGGTCTTCTTTAATATCGGTTTTAATGGGTAAGTTTGAACAACCTAATAAAGTCACACCTAATGTAAATGCTGTAAGTAAATTTTTCATTTTTCTTTCCTTTTAAAAATTAAGATTGAACGAAATCACCTATAAATGAGATTTATAAAAAGTATCTTACAATTTCCTATATTAGCAACAAAGTTAAATATGTCTAATATTTCGCCATTAAATAAATTAACGACTGCTTTTAATAACCTTATGAAGATTTTTATTAATAATATATTGTAAATAGATGTGTATTAAAAACGAGGATTAAGTTAGCTCTTCAAGCTCTGTAATAAGTGCTAAAGCTTGTGCATTTGTTGACCCGCACACATCAAATGTGGCGCTAAAATCACTACATACTTTAGGTCGGCTTGAATCACCAAATAACTTACATAAATTACGTTCGTCTAGCTGAATACAGCGCTCTCCGGCCTTTTTACCATTTGGCATACCTGGAATAGGCGAACTAATACTTGGCGCAATACAACATGCGCCGCAGCCTAGCCTGCAACTCATCGATTCGGTTTTCATAATATCCTCTGAATAAAACACACTTACTTTAATTCCTTTTTAGGAACGTAATTAGCCGCATGTTGAGTTGTAATGTACGTATGTAATGCTTTGTTACATCTTAAAACGCCTTGTAAACACTTTATTGCGTATTATTGCTCTGTCACCACCAATTATGAAGGAATGCCTTGTGGCTACTACAAAACAAATAATACTCCCAATTGCTGTTTTAGCAGGCGGTATTGCTTTAGCTTTCGCCTTTATGGCAATGAAAAAACCACCCGAAGAAAAGCCAGAGCAAGATTTACGCCCTTTAGTTGCAACACAAAGCATACTTTTAGATTCTATAACGCTCGATGTTAAATCGTACGGCATTGTTAAACCAAAGGACCGTACCGAGCTGATAGCACAAGTTAGTGGGCAAGTTATTTCGGTATCAGATCAATTTGTTGAAGGCGCGTTTGTAAAGCAAGGCGATATTTTAGCACGAATTGATGCAAATGATTACGAGGCAGACTTTATTGAAGCGCAAGCAGGTTTAGCTCAAGCAAGCTCAGCACTTGAAATAGAACGCGCACAAGCACATGTAGCAAAAGCTGAATGGGAGCGTATTAAATCGGACTCAAGCGAAGCTATTGCCTCAGAACTTTATTTACGTAAACCACAACTGGCCGAAAAATTAGCGCGTTACCGCTCTGCTCAAGCAAGTGTTAAACGTGCTAGCCGCAATCTTGAACGTACTTATATTAAAGCCCCATACGATGCCATTATTAATGAACGCACAATTAGCTTGGGTTCAGTAGTAAACCCAGGTAATAGTTTTGGTGCATTGAGTGCAACCTCAGTTGCAGAGGTCCGTTTACCCGTTGCCGACCAAGAACTGCAATATTTAAAAAATGGCGGCGTAGGCTCAAATGTTACATTTAACGCAGAATACGCGGGTAAGCAAACAATGTGGCAAGCCAAAGTAATTCGCACCGAAGGTGTGGTTGATCAAACAAGCCGTATGAGCTACTTGGTTGCACAACTTGCAACACCTTATGGCGATAAAACACGCCCTCTTCGTTTTGGTTCATATATTAACGCTACCATTGAAGGTCGCCCGCTTGATAACGCAATTATTGTTGCGCACCATTTAGTTAAAGATAATAAAATTGTCATTTTAAATGACGATTTAACATTGTCGTTTAAAACTCTCAATATTATACGCGAACAAAACGGCATGATTATAGCCAGCCAAGGGCTAAAAAATGGCGAGCAAATTATTACCTCAGCGCTTGAGTATCCAACTGAAGGTATGGCAGTAAAAGTTGAAGATATTGCGCCTGATAAAACTGATGTAACTCAACTTGCGCTGAAAGAGGAATAATCATGAACACTCGTGAAACAGGGTTAATAGCATGGTTTGCCCGAAATCCCGTTGCTGCCAACCTACTAATGATATTTATATTAGTGGGCGGTATTTTAATGGCGATGACAATTCGCAAACAAATGTTCCCACAGTTTGAAAGTAACTGGATAAGCGTACAAGCGGTTTACCCAGGTGCAGCCCCGCAGGAAGTTGAAGAAGGCATAACCATAAAAGTTGAGGAAAACCTCGAAGGTATTGAAGGCATTAAACGCCTAATTACTTACTCTAACCGTGGTTTTTCACAAGCGTGGATTGAAATAGAAGAACAATACAATCCACAAGAAGTACTTGATGAAATTAAAGTACAAGTTGATTCAATAAACACCTTTCCTGCGGGAATGGAGCGCCCTGTTGTTCGCCGCGATAAGTTTGAGCAAGAGGTAATGATACTCGCGCTTTATGGCGACATGAGTAACTACCAGTTAAAAGAGCTTGGCAACGATATAAAAGATGAACTGCAAGCACTGCCTCACGTTAACCTTGTTAATTTTAACGGCGGCTTAGAGTACGAAATTGGTATAGAAGTCAGCCCCGATAAACTGCGCGAATATGGCTTAACATTTAGAGATATTGCAGGCGCGGTGCAAAACTTTTCAGCCAATATGTCGGCGGGGCAAATACGCTCTGAAAACGGTTATATTTCGATGCGTGTTGAAAAACAAGCCTATCGTGGCTTTGAGTTTGAAAAACTGCCGCTTATTACCCTTGCTGATGGTGCACAAATTTATTTAGGCGATGTAGCAACCATTAACGATGGCTTTGAAGAAGGCCTGCAGTATTCTAAATATAATGGTAAAAACTCATTATCGTTTGAAGTTAACGCATCAAAAGATCAAGACATTACCGATGTAGCAAAAGTACTTAAAAGCTACATGGCAGCTAAAGAGCCACTTTTACCTGCAGGCGTTAAGCTATCTCCTATTGTTGATTTAACTTACTACCTTGAAGGTCGACTTGATATGATGGTCGATAACATGATTTGGGGGGGCTTGTTAGTAATGATAGTGCTGGCACTATTTTTACCGTTACGCTTAGCATTTTGGGTAATGATGGGTTTACCGGTGTCTTTTCTAGGTGCCTTTTTGTTTATGCCCATTGGCTTTTTAGACGTAACAATTAACCTAGCCTCTCTTTTTGCCTTTATACTTGTGCTCGGGATTGTAGTGGATGACGCCATTGTTGTGGGCGAGTCAGCCAGTGCCGAAATAGAAAAATACGGCCATACACTTGATAACGTAGTACGCGGCGTAAAACGTGTTGCGATGCCAGCAACCTTTGGTGTACTAACAACTATTGCGGCATTTTTACCACAAACACTCGCAACCGGCCCTGGCGCTGCTTTTTCTAAGGCAATTGGTGGCGTTATTATTTTATGTTTGATTTTTTCACTCATTGAATCAAAACTAATTTTACCTGCGCATATTGCAGCAATGAATCCGCGTAAACCAAATCCTAAAAACCTATTACATCGCTTACGTATGGTAATTGATAGTGGTTTAAAAGGCTTTGTGAATAACTACTACCTTCCTTTTGTTAGCCGCTGTATTCACTACCGCTATACCGTAATTGTTGGCTTTATGTGTTTGCTTATTGTAAGCGCAGGTATGTTTGCAGGTGGTTTAGTTAAGTTTGTACCAAACCCTAAAATACCGCACGACTTTCCGCGTATTGATATAGAGATGAACCTTGCTTCATCTGAGCAAGCAACGCTTGAAACTGCACGTAAAATAGAAAGCGTGTTGTTAAAGGTCGATCAGCAACTACAAGAGCAATACGGTAAACCGATGATCCGCGATTTATCGGTAAGCCTGCGCGGACGAACTGAAGCAAATATTATGGCCATTTTGGTAGAGCCTGATTTACGCCCTATCGACACCTTTGCCCTAAGTGCATTATGGCGTGAGCAAATGCCCGCTTTACCAGGCATTAAAACCATGGCCATTCAAGACAGTATAATGAATGGCGGTCGAGATGATGGCGACGTTAGCTTTAAACTTGAAGGCAAAAATGCTGACGAGCTAAAAGAAGTGGCTGGTAAATTAAAAGCCAAATTACAAACAATGGAAGGCGTTGGCGACGTAAACGATTCAATGCAAAGCGCTACCGACGAAGTGCAACTTGATTTAAAACCACTCGCTTACAGCATGGGTTTAACGCTTGCTGATGTCGCATCGCAAGTTAGCTTTAGTTACTACGGCTTAGAAGCGCAGCGAATATTGCGTGAAGGCGAAGAAATTAAAGTCATGATCCGCTATCCAGAAGATGAACGTAACTCAATTAGTGACATCGCAAGTGTGCGTATTATTACACCTACTGGCGCTGAAGTACCGCTAAGTGAAATAGCCGAAGTTAAGTTGGTTGACGGTGTAAACCGTATTCGCCGCGAAAACTCTAAACGTACTGTAAACGTATGGGCTGCGGTAAATACCGACCAAGCCGAACCATTTGCAATTGCAGAAGAAATTCGTGATGAATACTTACCAACATTACTTAAAAGCTACCCTGGCGTTACAAGTGATGTAGCTGGGCGCATTCAAGAAGAGATGGATAGCGCTTCAGAGCAGCTTCGTGATTTTGGTATATCAATGATGATTATATTTGCCTTGTTAGCGATTCCACTTCGCTCTTACTCGCAGCCACTTATTATAATGTCGGTTATTCCGTTTGGTGTAGTGGGCGCGATGTTTGGGCATATGATTTTAGGCATGACCATGAGTAGCTTATCGATGTTTGGCATTATTGCTGTAGCGGGTGTGGTCGTAAATGATTCCCTCGTTATGGTTGATTTTGTAAATAAAGCACGCGCTGAAGGTGTTGCGATTAAGGATGCTGTAATGCAAGCCGGTGCTCGTCGCTTTAGAGCAATATTACTCACCTCAATCACTACCTTTATTGGTGTAATGCCAATTATTTTTGAAACGAGTTTACAAGCTAAAATTGTTATCCCAATGGCTGTATCACTTGCTTTTGGTGTGTTATTTGCCACAGTAATTACACTGATACTTATACCGTGCCAGTATGTTGCACTAGAAGATGCTAAACGATTAGTACGTAAAATGCGTGGAAAGCCACCACTAGTAGATGCCCAACCAGCGCCTACTCACAGCTAAATTAAGTAACATCCCAACCAAAAAAGCTCGGCATACTATATGCCGAGCTTTTTATTTTTAGCTTAAAAATGATATTCACCTATTTGCCAAGTCTTTATCTTACTGATAGTTTGACTCTATAAATATAACCCTCAAAAGGAATAATGATGGGCACACTTCAACTTATTTTATTTATTGTATTTGCTGTACTAACCACAATTGGCTACAAAAAGAATAACCGCAACTTAATGCTATTAGGCGCCGTTGCAATATCGTTTGCGTTTGTAGGGCTCGACTTTTTAATCGGCGTAGATGAAGGGATATCAGGCATTAATTAATCAATAAAAATTTTAGCTTGAAAATTAAAGGGACTTTAATGCGCTTATACATACTGATTATTTCTTTAGTTATTTTTTTAAGTGCTTGCCAGAGCTATATTGCTTATCAAATAACTAAGCCTCCGGAGAAAGTTCTCCCTAAAGAGTTTGAGAGCTCTATCGCTTTATCTGGAGCACAAACCCATTACTGTAGCAGCGAAATAGATTGTCTTGATTTTAGGGTTATTTCACCTAAGGATATTGATAATTATCTACTAAGTGGCAATACGTTAACATTAACTTTAATTAGTAAAGGAAGCACTGAAGACGATACTTTTGAATATCAACTCAATGCTGATAACTTACCGAGTAAGTCAAACGATGGGCTTTTAATTATTTTTCCGGGATATGGCGTAAATAGTTTGGTTTATACCATGCAAGCCCGATGGCTTAGCCATATCACTGGAAAGAATGTAATAGTGATGCCTGCAAGTAATCAATACGATGAATTTAAGTATGGCTTAAACTCCCTTGATTTATTAGTAAAATATATAAATGAACACCAATACACCGACATTTCATTGCTTAGTTACTCAATGGGTGCAGTTGCAAGCATCGACCTCACAACCAAACTCAATATTAATAAGCATATACTTTTTGCTCCAATGATTAATTTTGAAGCCGCACTAAGAACAATTGCTAAGTTATCATACCCTGTTTATAGCAAACTGTTAGGTGATGATTATATAAACGAAGTCGCGGCTAAGGTAATTGAAAAAAGTAAAGTACCTCTTAATAAACTCGACATATTAAGTAATCTAAATAAGACCCCTCATGCAAGGCAAACTTACATCTTTTCAAGTAATGCAGACAAAGTGAGTCCATATAATGGGTTGCTTACTCTTAGTAACCCAAAAGTGAGCATTTATGAGGTAAAAGATTTAAATCACCTTGAAATGGTTTCTTTAATATCCGCACAACAAAGGAATGTGCTCCTTTCCTTGCTTGATGGATAACTTTGGCAACAGTCCTAATAATTGAGAGAAATATTGCTCGTTTTTTATCCCTAATACGTTATGGTATTTAAATAATAAATAGACATAATAAAGTTAAGGAACAGCCATGAATACATCTCCCTCTGAACACATTCCTCAAGAAGCCTTTGATTGGTATGACGAATACGCCCACGGTTTAATGGACCGACGTACTTTTATGAAAAAACTCGGTGGCCTTGCTGCTCTTGGCTTTTCGATGGCTGTACTTACATCAGCATTATTACCTAACTATGCACTTGCTGAACAAGTATCCTTTAATGACGATGATATTAAAGCAACATACGAAGAATTCGATTCGCCAGACGGGCACGGTAAAGGCAAAGGTTACTTAGCAACCCCTAAAAACATAGAAGGTAAGCTTCCTGTTGTTCTTGTGATACACGAAAACCGTGGATTAAACCCATACGTAAAGGATGTAGCAAGACGCTTAGCGAAGGTAGGCTTTATTGCATTTGCACCCGATGCGCTATTTCCATTGGGTGGCTACCCTGGTAATGATGATGAAGGACGCGCTATGCAAAAAACCATGGATCGCGCTAAAATTCAAAACGATTTTGTAGCCGCAGCACACTTTTTAAAATCGCATGCTAACAGTAACGGTAAGTTAGGCGCTGTCGGTTTTTGTTTTGGCGGCTACATTGTTAATTATTTAGCGGCAGTAGATAGCAACTTAATTAGCGCCGGAGTGCCTTTTTACGGTACTCCAGCCAGCGAAAGTTTACGTAAAAATATTAAAGCACCATTAATGATTCAATTAGGCGAGCTGGATAAACGTGTAAACGCGTCGTGGCCACAGTACGAACAAGATTTAAAAGCTAATAACGTTGAATACACTATGCATATGTATAAAGGGGCAAATCATGGATTTCATAACGACTCTACAGGTCGATATGATAAAGACAATGCTGAGCTTGCATGGCAACGTACCGTTGAGTTTTTTAATAAAAAGCTAAGTTAGCTAATAAAAAATAGTGCCACCAGCTCTAAGCCGGTGGCACTATTAAAAATACTTAGTTTTTTATTAACTTTAATTTTTTTTGCTACGCATAACTAATAACGACAACAAAACGAGTAAATAAATACTCAAAGAGCCACCGCTACTAGAGCTATCTTTATTTTCGACTTTTGCAATTTTTTCTTCTTTAACACGTGTTTTAAAGCTTGCTAGTTCTGCATCTAAATTAGTACTCATATCACTAACCGCTAGATTAAAACCTTCAGCCGACTTTTCAGATAACGTTTCATCAATACCTATTGCTGTTGTTCTTTTTTCAAGCTTACTTATACCAGGTGCTCTAAATAGCATTTTTCTACTTTTAATATCAAAAACAGCTGTATCCACAAAGGTTTGTATTGTATTTTCATTACCTGGAATAGCGTACATACCCACTATTGTCCAATAAAGTAAGGCTGCATTGTTTTCATAAGATTGCGTAACTTGATCATATGAAACCAGTGCCATTACATCTACATCGTAAAGCCGTCCAACTTGCTCGAGTGTTGCGAAGCCTTCACCTCCTTTTAAATAGGTACTTGGTATAACTTCAATGCGGTCAATGTAATCATATTGTAGAAATGACTTTTTTACTTTTTCGAGTAACTCAACTTGGTTTTGGGTCTCTAACCCGTCTGGCTGCCAGTTTTTAGACGGTACAAATGCAATTCCAACAGTAACAGGAAGTTTTAAAACAGGTATTTCAGGTTTATAGGTAGAGCGACTTTGTTGATCAGGATATAAGAAGTCCATTAAGCTACTAGATTGCGTATTTTTACCTGTATTGTTGCTCACAAACGAACTACAAGAAGCAAGTAAGGTCGCCATAAAAATGATTATATATTTATTAAATCCCACATTTATTCCTTTTTATTTTTAATTTAATTCAGTTACGTGCCAAAGCTCACCCGATGGTCCCCATAAGTAAATAACGCTACCCCAGGGTTCTTGTTTTATACCCTCAAAGCGGATATCAAAACCGTTTAAATTACTAATGAGTTCGTATGCTTCATCTATATTTAACACACAAAGTTGCAGCATTAAGTTTTCAGCAAACGTTTTATTATAATAACGCTGTAAAAAGAACGTACATTCGCCAAAGGTACACACACATAAATCATTTGAGGCATCTTCAATCTTAAATCCAAGCGCTTTATAAAAGCGCTGAGATTGCTCATAATTTTTACAGGGAATAAAAATTCTAATATCATCAACTTGCATAACTCTTCCTTAATTAGCTCAGTACGCTTTTATCAATAATTCCTTTATTTACCAACTGCTGCAGAATAGCTTGGGATTTTGCTCTGCATGCATCACGTAGTAAACGCACCGCAGGGGTTATTGACTGCCTACTTGGGCAAATAAGCCAAAGTTCACCATTAACATGTTGATAATTTGGCATAACAGTAACCACCCTGTCATTGAGTAAATCGTCGGCTATATCAAGTGCCGACTTTACAGCTAAGCCCTTACCCGCAACGCACCAGCGCCTGACTAAATCGCCATCGTTTGAGGCGCGCCTGCCATCCATTTTAACTTTATATTTTGATTCACCATCGGTGAATTCCCACGTATTATTTATAATATCCTGCAACTGATAAAACAAACCTTGATGCGACGCTAAATCATCAGGATGCACGGGAGCCCCGTTTTGTAAGAGGTATTCGTGAGTTGCACATAATAAGCGCGGTACGTTACAAATTTTAAAACCATAAACGCTAGCATCATTAGGCGAGCCATAACGAAGCGCTATATCAACTGAGTCACGGTAAAAGTCGATATTGCTATCACTTATATGGGTTCTTAAACTTAGCTTTGGATAAGTGTCCATGAGTTCATCAATCCATGGGATCACCAAGTTACGCCCTAAGTCAGATGAAAGTGCAACACGCAATTCGCCTTCTATTTCGTCGTGTTCACCTTTAAGGTTTTGTTTTGCGAGCTCAAGCACTGCCAAAGCCTGTTCACATTGTGGTATGTAGCGCTCCCCAGCAGCCGACAACCTCAAATGACGTGTGGTACGAACAAACAGCTCGCTACCAAGCGCTGACTCCACGCGTTTAATAGCGGCGCTTGCTGTGGCTGTACGCATATCTAACTTAGCAGCTGCTAGCGTAATACTTCTAAACTCAGCGACTTTTAAAATAAGTTTTAAATCTTCTATGTTCATATTATCTATTTATATTTGATAATGATTCAACGATTATGCGGTTTATCTACATTAAAGCAAGGTCTACTATATATCCATCAGCTAGCCAAAGCATGGCTTGCACCTTATACGTAAACAAATTAGGACATTTATTATGAAAGCCATTGGTTATAAAAAATCTCTTCCTGTTACTAATCCTGAATCGTTAATTGATGTTGAGCTACCACAGCCAGTTGCAACAGGTCGCGACTTATTAATTAAAGTTAAAGCAATTGCAGTTAACCCAGCAGATTACAAAGTGCGTGCATCTATGCCCCCTGCTGAGGGTGAAGTAAAAGTTATTGGTTGGGATGCAGTTGGTGAAGTTGTTGCAATCGGCGATGCTGTAACGGCATTTAAACTCGGTGATGCGGTTTATTACGCAGGTGACATTACTCGCCCAGGTAGTAATGCAGAATTTCAATTAGTGGATGAGCGCATTGTAGGATTTAAACCGCAGAGCTTAAACGATGCTGAAGCGGCTGCATTACCCCTTACTGCAATAACAGCGTACGAATTATTATTTGAGCATTTAAACATTGTAAAACAAGCTGCTGATGCAACAACAAAATCAGAAGAGGTTATTTTAGTAACAGGTGCCGCAGGCGGCGTTGGCTCTATTTTTATTCAACTTGCTAAAGCGATTACTGGCGCAACGGTGATTGCCACTGCATCGCGCGAAAGCTCTCAAGCATGGGTTAAAAAACTAGGCGCAGATTATGTCGTTGACCATACAAAACCATTACCTGCTCAAATTGACGCGTTAAACATTGGCTCGGTAACACATGTAGCAAGCCTGCATAGTACTGATACTTACTTTGAAGCGTATACAGAGGTACTTGCACCATTTGGTAAAATTGCAATGATTGACGATCCTGAGTCATTAGATGTTAGCAAATTAAAAATGAAGAGTTTATCTCTACATTGGGAATTTATGTTTGCCCGTTCAATGTTTAATGCCAAAGATTTAATTGAGCAAAGTAAGTTATTAAATCATGTTGCCGATTTGATTGACCAAGGCTACATTCAAACCACAATTGGTAAAAACTTAGGCACTATAAATGCGGCTAACCTGCGTATTGCACACACAGAACTTGAAGAAGGTCGCTCTATTGGCAAAATAGTGTTGGAAGGTTTTTAATTCTATAAATATTACACGCCTTATTTATACCTGAATTGATTAAAGGCGCCAATGCAATTGGCGTCTCCAGCCAATATTTCGGGGTGGCTTTTGCTGTATTTATATTTATTAAAGAAACTATTACCTAATAATATTTGATAATGATTCAACCATATACCTGTTTATCATATTGTAATAATCCTCTACTATCCGCACATAGCTATATTGATAAGCCTTACGTTACGTAGATATATCGATTGTATAAAGTAAGTAGAGTGATTTAAAAGCACGATATTATTTTTGTAATAAATTTTTAAAAGGGTTTGTTTTTACTAAAACTGACTCAACATAGTAAATACTGGTAAAACACCTACTCAATGGAAAAACTAATGACTCACCCTATTATTAATGACTTAGAAAAGCGCTACACAGCAAAACGTTATGATGCAACGAAACGTGTATCTCAAGACGATTTAGCCGTTATTTACGAAGCTATGCGCCTGTCTCCTTCATCTATTAACTCGCAGCCTTGGAAATTCATCGTAATTGAATCAGATGAGGCTAAAGAGCGTATGCATAGTACATTTGCTAATAAATTTGCGTTTAACCAGCCACACATTAAAACAGCTTCGCATATAATATTATTTGCTCACAACCCTAAATATACCCGCGATGATTACGCACAAATCATTGATGCAGATATTAAAAATGGTCGTACTAAAGCAGAAAATCGCGAACAAGCTTTTGGTGCTTACGCGTTTGTTGATATGAATACTGATGAGCAAGGCAATAATGAAGAGTGGACTAAAGCACAAACTTACATTGCACTGGGTAACACTATGCATGCAGCTGCACGCTTAGGTATTGACTCTACTCCAATGGAAGGCGTAGATGCCGAGCTGATTGGCGAAGTTTTTGAAAAAGAACTTGATGGTTACGTGTGCGACGTAGCATTAGTACTTGGCTATCACGATAGCGCAGAAGACTATAATGCTAAATTACCTAAATCTCGCTTGGCAAAAGAGCAAGTTATTCAGGTTTTATAAGTAATACGTTATAAACTTAAATGATAACAATATTAAAAAACCACTTATTTAAATAAGTGGTTTTTTGCTTTAAAGCAGTTTAACTTACTTGAAGCTGCGCAGCCTGAATGTATTGCACTAAATCTTCAATAGAAACCACGGTCATATTATGTTTATTAGCATAATCACTCACCTCAGGTAAGCGCGCCATTGAACCATCGGGATTTGTTAGTTCGCATATTACGCCAAATGGTTTTAAGCCGGCAAGCTGCATTAAATCAACGGATGCTTCGGTATGACCACGACGAACTAATACTCCGCCCGTTTGTGCTTTTAAACCAAATACATGCCCTGGGCGCGATAAATCACTTGGTTTGGCGTTATCGTCTGTCGCTGCTTTTATAGTAGTTACTCTATCAGCAGCAGACACGCCTGTTGTAACGCCATGCTTAGCTTCAATAGTGACTGTATAAGCGGTGTTATTTTGACTCGTATTGTTAGCTACCATTTGCGGTAAGTCGAGCTGTTTAATGCGCTCCTCCCCCATGCATAAGCAAACAATACCGCTGCCTTCGCGGATCATTTCGGCCATTTGAGAAGTCGTTAAATGCTCAGCTGAAAATACAAAGTCGCCTTCATTTTCACGGTTTTCATCATCAACAACAAGTACGCCTTGCCCTTGCTGTAGTGCAGTAATTGCGCTTTGTACGCGGATATGGCTTTCGCCGAATTGAGTAAGTAGAGACTGAATCATCATTATATTCCAAATAAAAAATAATAGATTCAGGACTGTGAAAGGATCAGTAATATATCGCTTTAAATTTAAAACGATCACTACCAAAATAGCTTAAATAAAATAACAAAAAGCACGCAGCAAAAAGCAGCGCACACTGTTATACCAACGGCATTAAATTAGTAACCTGTTATAGCGCTAAAAAATAGCTCACTTAACGCGATACAATGATCGTGTCTTTAATAAAATTGGTATTAGTATAATAAGCCATATTCTCTTTCATCCGGACTTTAACCGTCGGCTCTGGCATCTCACCAGATCTGCTTGACCTTTACTTAACCTAGGTTAAATAAAGCGCTCGCGGGCTCGTCTAAGTTATAAATAACATTAGACATACCGCCGGTGGGGAATTTCGCCCCGCCCTGAGAATGTACTTTTATAACTAAAGCGCTATAAAAGCGGGCTTATTATACCCTTTAACTTAATTACTTATCAAAGGTAAGTGAATAAACTTCTAACAAAGCTCGGTATTTAATGAGGCTTTGACTACTTTACCTTCATTTATGTCAGCGGTGATTGTACAAGTAGCGCCGTTTACTAAATTTAAGTTAGGTGGAGCATGACCAATATCGGCATCAATAATCACAGGAAATAAACACCCACCTAGTGCAACATCAAGCGCGTGACGGTAATCAAAAGAAGCATCTTGACCTTGAGTGATCACGCTGCGACCAATAATAATACCGTTTATATCGTCAAATATACCTGCTAATTTTAATGAAAGTAAAAACCGTGCAACGGTTGTTGGCGTCAGCTCTGAGTTTTCTAGGTATAAAATAAGCCCTTCGGGTGCACTGTGTTTTTTAAATTCATGTAGTGCCAAAAATGGAGAGTCGAGTAATAAGCCGACTGTATCTAAACAGCCACCAAATAAGCGACCCGACATTTCAATAGTGCGTGCATCAAAGTAATTTAAACACTGCCACTGAGTAACTTCTGTGTGTTCAAACAATGCATTTGGGTTTTGTACGTAATCAGGTCTATTTTTTTGATAATGCGATGACGGGGCTTGCTCAAATTTGCTACCTGCTTCATAACTTAGTGTTTCAAATATTTGCAGGCAATAAGGACTTTTTTCGTCAGGATGTAACTGCATAAGATTAGCACTGTGTAGTGTTGCCCATTGGCATTTTGCCGTGAGTGCGCATGCAATGGTGCTTACATCAGAGAACCCAACTAACCATTTAGGCTTTGCTTCTTTAATTGCATGAAAATCAAGTAGGGGCAGTATTTCCATTGCAAGCTCGCCACCAAATGGAGGCATAATTGCATCTATCTCATCATCTAATAAAAAACCCATTAACTGCTGAGCGTGCGCTTTAGCGTTAAGCTGTCCATGCGGTTTGCTTTGGCGTAAAAACTCTCCTTCAACAACATCATATCCTCGATGTTTTAATCCATTAATAACAATGTCTAACCGTGCATGGTACTTTTCTTTAAGGCCTGATGAAAGTGAACAAATTGCTATTTTTGATCCTACTTTTAAAGGCGCTGGGTAAAGTATATTAGGCATATATTTTCCTTTTTAGAGAATACGTTAATACCAATTACATTAAATCAGCGAGTTATTTGATGCGCTAAATGCTCATGTTTTTAGTAAATTGATATAAGTACCTACTATACCAACATAGACCATATTTATAGAATATGAATACTGTACAAACACGCCTACCATTAAAGGTTAAATTACAGACATAAAAAAACCGATGTAATTACATCGGTTTTTATTTAAAAACGTTAAAGTGAGTTATGCGTTAAAGATACTCAACTTCAATGATTTCGAACTCAACAATACCTTTTGGCGTTTGAATAGACACTGCGTCGTCCATTTGTTTACCAATTAAGCCACGTGCAATCGGTGAGTTAACAGATATTAAGTTGTTTTTAATATTTGCTTCGTCATCGCCCACAATACGGTATTTTACTTCAGCATCGGTTTCTATATTTACAATAGTTACCGTAGTGCCAAAAATAACTCTACCGGTATTTGGCATTTTAGTTACGTCGATAATTTGAACATTTGAAAGTTTAGCTTCAATTTCTTGAATACGCCCTTCACAAAAACCCTGTTGCTCACGCGCAGCGTGGTATTCAGCGTTTTCTTTTAAGTCACCATGTTCACGTGCAACCGCAATATCACTTACGATTTTAGGACGGGTAACTGTTTTTAATTCGTTAAGCTCTTTACGCAGTAAATCTGCGCCACGAACTGTCATCGGAATTGATTGCATACTTTTCTCACTTAACACCAAGGCCCTAGTTGGCCTTGGCACATTTCCTTAGTTCAATCGCAGATGTAGCTCTTGAACTGACGTCACTTTGCTGCGGTCATCTGCTTTATTAGCAGTACAGTTAGCGAATGCCGCGTTCAAGGTTGTCGTATAGTTGGTTTTATTTTGCAATGCACCACGACGTAACACCTTCGAATCTTCGATCGCTTGGCGACCTTCGGTGGTATTAACGATATAGCTGTACTCTTTATTCTTGATATAATCAAGAATATGCGGGCGGCCTTCATATACTTTGTTTACACGTCGTACTTCAATGCCAGCTTCTTCAAGAGCTTGTGCCGTGCCACCAGTTGCGTCAAGTTCAAAACCTAAGTCGGTCATGATTTTGGCTAATTCAACAATACGTGGCTTATCGCTATTACGAACAGATAATAGCGCGCGACCACCGCGTGGTAAAGTGTTGCTTGCACCTAATTGTGCTTTTGCGAATGCTTCGGCGAAAGTATCACCAACACCCATCACTTCACCTGTTGAACGCATCTCAGGACCACGGATTGGATCCACACCCTGAAACTTAGCAAATGGTAAAACAACTTCTTTAACGCTGTAGTAAGGAGGGATCACTTCTTTAGTAATACCTTGGCTTGCTAAAGACTGACCAGCCATACAACGTGCAGCTACTTTTGCAAGCGCCACACCGGTTGCTTTAGATACAAACGGTACAGTACGTGCAGCGCGTGGGTTAACTTCGATTAAGTACACTTTGTCTTCTTTTACTGCAAACTGTGTATTCATCAAGCCAACAACACCAAGTTCAAGCGCCATGTCGGTTACTTGCTTGCGCATTACGTCTTGCACTTCTTGTGATAAAGAATGTGCTGGTAATGAACAGGCTGAGTCACCCGAGTGAACACCCGCTTGCTCAATGTGCTCCATAATACCGCCGATAATTACTTGCTCGCCGTCACAAATTGCGTCAACGTCAACTTCAATCGCGTTATCTAAGAAACGGTCCAGTAATACAGGTGCTTCGTTTGATGCTTGTACAGCTTCGGTCATGTAGCGACGTAAATCATCTTCGTCGTATACAATTTCCATTGCACGACCACCTAGTACGTACGACGGGCGTACAACTAATGGGAAGCCAATTTCAACTGACTTAAGTAAGGCTTCTTCGGTTGAAGTTACTGTTGCATTTTCTGGCTGAAGTAAGTTTAAACGCTCAACAAGTTGTTGGAAACGTTCGCGGTCTTCTGCACGGTCAATCGCATCAGGTGAAGTACCAATCACTGGTACGCCATTGGCTTCAAGCTCACGCGCTAGCTTAAGTGGTGTTTGACCACCGTACTGTACGATAACGCCTTTTGGCTTTTCAACACGTACGATTTCGAGTACGTCTTCAAGCGTAATTGGTTCAAAGTATAACCTGTCAGATGTATCGTAATCGGTAGAGACCGTTTCAGGGTTACAGTTAACCATAATGGTTTCGTAACCATCTTCGCGAAGCGCAAGCGAGGCATGTACACAACAGTAATCAAACTCAATACCTTGACCGATACGGTTTGGACCACCACCAATAACCATGATTTTATCACGATCTGTTGGGTTAGCTTCACACTCTTCATCGTAAGTTGAGTACATGTAAGCAGTGTCTGAGCTAAATTCTGCTGCACACGTATCAACACGTTTGTATACTGGCACGATGTTTAATAAATGACGTTTTTTACGAATTTCAGCTTCAGATACACCTGCAATTTCTGCTATACGCGGATCTGCAAAGCCTTTGCGTTTAAGTTTACGTAGGAAGTCAGCATTTAAACCCGCCATGCCTACTTTCGCTATTTTTGCTTCGTCTTTTAAAATGTCTTCTATTTGTACTAAGAACCAGCGGTTAACTTTAGTCAGTTCGTAAACATCATCAACGCTCATGCCATGGCGCATTGCATCAGCAATGTACCAAATACGCTCAGCGCCTGGCTCGCGTAGTTCACGAATTATTTTTTCTTTTGCTTTAGGGTCATCAAGCGCAACTATCGGGTTAAATCCCGTTGCACCCACTTCAAGACCACGTAATGCTTTGTGTAATGATTCTTGTTGGTTACGACCAATTGCCATTACTTCGCCAACTGATTTCATTTGCGTAGTTAAACGGTCGTTTGCACCGGCAAATTTTTCAAAGTTAAAGCGAGGAATTTTTGTAACAACGTAATCGATTGAAGGTTCAAAAGACGCGGGAGTTTTGCCACCAGTAATGTCGTTTTGAAGTTCATCAAGCGTGTAACCTACTGCTAGTTTTGCTGCAATTTTAGCAATTGGGAAACCCGTTGCTTTTGATGCTAATGCAGATGAACGTGATACACGTGGGTTCATCTCAATGATAACCATACGGCCATCTTCAGGATTAATACCAAACTGCACGTTAGAACCGCCAGTTTCTACACCAATTTCACGTAATACTGCCATAGAGGCGTTACGCATAATTTGGTACTCTTTGTCGGTTAGCGTTTGCGCTGGTGCAACGGTGATTGAATCGCCAGTGTGAACACCCATAGGGTCAAAGTTTTCAATGGTACAAACAATAATACAGTTGTCGTTTTTATCACGTACAACTTCTGTTTCGTACTCTTTCCAACCGATCAGTGATTCATCAATTAGTAATTCGTTCGTTGGCGATAAATCTAAGCCACGCTCACAAATTTCTTCAAACTCTTCTAAGTTATACGCCACACCGCCGCCGGTGCCGCCCATAGTAAAAGAAGGTCTGATAATACATGGTAAACCAATGCGCGTTATGATGTCTTTGGCTTCATCCATAGAGTGAGCAATCTCAGCACGAGGACACTCTAGACCAATGTTTTTCATTGCGATATCGAAACGTTCGCGGTTTTCTGCTTTGTCGATTGCATCGGCCGTTGCACCAATTAGTTCAACGCCATGTTTAGCCAATACACCGTGCTTGTCTAGTTCAAGCGCACAGTTTAATGCCGTTTGACCACCCATTGTAGGCAGTACTGCATCTGGCTTTTCTTTTTCAATAATTTTTTCTACCACTTCCCAGTGAATTGGTTCGATGTAAGTCGCATCGGCCATATCAGGGTCGGTCATGATAGTTGCAGGGTTTGAGTTAACTAATATAACTCTGTAGCCTTCTTCTCTAAGTGCTTTACACGCTTGAGCACCAGAGTAGTCAAATTCACAAGCTTGACCAATTACAATTGGGCCTGCGCCTAAGATAAGAATGCTTTTTATGTCGGTACGTTTTGGCATTATTACTCCAGTTAAATTAGTGTTTACGCGCTTGCATCAAATCGATGAAGTGGTCAAATAATGGGGCTGCATCGTGCGGACCAGGGCTTGCTTCAGGGTGACCCTGGAAGCTAAACGCAGGTTTATCTGTACGATGAATACCTTGAAGCGTTCCGTCAAATAACGATTTGTGCGTGGCACGAAGCGTACTTGGCAGGCTTGACTCTTGAGCTGCAAAACCATGGTTTTGAGCTGTGATCATAACTACATCGCGGTCTAGGTCTTTAACTGGGTGGTTAGCGCCGTGGTGGCCAAATTTCATTTTTTCTGTTTTAGCACCTGAGGCAAGGGCTAATAACTGATGACCTAAACAGATACCAAAAATTGGTGTGTCGGTTTCTAAAAAGGTTTTAATTGCATCAATAGCGTAAGTACATGGCTCAGGATCGCCAGGGCCATTAGATAGGAAGATACCATCAGGGTTTAAAGCCAGTACGTCAGCGGCAGAGGTTTGCGCTGGTACTACTGTAAGTTTACAACCACGGTCTACAAGCATACGTAAAATATTACGCTTTACACCGAAGTCGTAGGCAACAACATGAAACTTTTCATCAGCAGCATCAAGGGTTTTAAATCCTTCGCCTAATGTCCAGCTTGATTCGCGCCACTCAAAATTTTCCTTGGTTGAGACAACTTTTGCTAAATCCATACCTTTTAAGCCTGGGAAGGCTTGCGCGGCTTGTAGCGCTTTATTTTCGTCTAGCTCGTCGCCAGCAATAATACACCCGTTTTGTGCGCCTTTATCACGCAAAATTCGAGTTAACTTTCTGGTGTCGATGTCCGCAATACCTAAAATATTACGTTCTTTTAAGTAATCATCTAACGATTGCTCGTTACGAAAATTACTCGCTAGCAGTGGCAAATCACGGATCACTAGGCCTTTAGCCCAAATTTGATTCGCTTCTTCGTCTTCGCTGTTGGTACCCGTATTACCGATATGTGGGTACGTCAAAGTTACGATTTGTTCCGCGTATGATGGATCAGTCAAAATTTCTTGATAACCAGTCATAGACGTATTGAATACTACTTCACCGACTGACATGCCGTCAGCGCCGATTGCAGTACCGCGAAACACTGTGCCGTCTTCTAGGACTAACAGAGCGGATTTAGTCAAGTTAAACCTCCTAACAGTAAAAAACGGGAGTAAGCAATTGCTTAACACCCCGCCAATACCCAGAGGGATCGTCAAAACCAGATTTCTGTGAGCTTAAATTGTTTTACGCAGTCTTAAATGATGCAGATGTAAAGCATTCAACCTTCAATCATTTTTTCTTGCCTAAAACTATTTTTATTCCCACTGAAACCCCGGATTTACTAGCCACTTGGGTATAATTGGAAACACGCATTTAGTAATTTTTGGCAAATTGGCTGCATATTACATTAAGTTAGCTTTTAGGTCTAATATTATTTAGTAAATTGTTACAAACAAGTCACTGTAGGCAAAATTAGACCCAAACAGTTAAAAAAGTAACTAAACTACTTCAGATCTAGTACATCTTGCATATCATAAAGTCCTACAGGTTTGTTTTTCAACCAGCTTGCAGCCCTTACAGCACCTAGAGCGAATGTCATTCTTGAACTTGCTTTATGGGTTAATTCGAGCCTTTCGCCCATTGTAGCGAAGTATGCGGTGTGTTCACCTACTATATCGCCCCCTCTTAGTACCGAATAACCAATTTCATTTTGCGATTTAGCTGTCTCCACTTGGCTGCGGTCGTATACAGCAACCTCGTCGTGGTCCCAGCCTTTAGCCTGTGCAATTGATTCGCCAATGGCTAATGCTGTGCCCGATGGCGCATCGATTTTATGACGATGATGCGCTTCAAATATTTCAATATCTAAATCGTCACCAAATTTGGTCGCTGCGGTTTGCACAAGGTTCAGTAGTACATTGACTCCTACACTGTAGTTTCGCGCAAATACAATAGGAATATGCTTAGCGGCATCGTGTAAAAGTGCCATATCGTCGCTTGTTAAGCCCGTTGTACCAATAACCATAGGAATTTTTTGTGCTACAGCGGTTTTTAAATGGTTTTTCATACCAGCGGGAAGCGTAAAGTCGATTAAAACATCTACATTATCTATTGTGGTTTCTTCGCTAAAGCTAACACTGTTATCGGCGGCGCTATTTACTTGATTTACATTAATACCTAATAACGATGAACTGCTACGAACGTATGCACCTGTAAGTTGTGTTTGCTCTTTAATTGTCGCTGCTTCTAATAAAGCTAAGCCCATTCTGCCATTAGCACCAAAAACGCCTATTCGATTTGTAGTCATTGTTTTTACCTAATTTAAATTTGGATCCGTTTTTTACTAATCTAAGTATATATCCGGTGCATTACAAATACGCGCTTAGGTATTTTTATGCAGTTGGACAAATATTAATCGCTGAAAATAGCGTTACTTTGTAGATATTATCTAAAAGTCATGCAATAGTCAGGTGACCTTTTAATTTAATAATAATAACAATACCAGTTTACTTTAGCCATCTATACATTTAAACTTCTCTTTCGCGTCGATTTGGTCTTTGGCTTGCGGGCGCTGCACTCTCCTAATTTTGTTAATGATTAACATAGTAGGTAGATTTGCTAAATTCAGCTAAAAGAGGAATTTTTGGCTGTTGTAAATTAACTGGTTTCGAGGATTATGATGCAGCCATCATTTAACAAAAATAAAGCAATACTTTCTTTACTACCCCTTTTAACCTTTGTAGCACTATTTTTGGGCTCTGGTTTATATTTACAATCGCAAGGGGTTGACTACGCTTTTTATCAACTTCCTGCTCCAGTGGCTATATTACCCGCCATTATGCTTGCGTTTATTTTAAATAAAGGCACAGTAAACGAGTGTGTAGAGACCTTTATTAAAGGTGCCGGACACAACAATATTATTACCATGTGTTTAATCTACTTACTTGCAGGTGCTTTTTCTGCCGTTGCCAGTGCAACCGGTGGTGTAGACGCGGTAGTAAATGCAGGCTTATCTCTTATTCCACCTGCGTTATTGCTCCCTGGCTTATTTTTAATTGCAGCGGTTGTATCTACTGCAATGGGTACGTCGATGGGAACGATTGGTGCGATTGGTCCTATTGCTTATGCGGTATCAATTAAAACAGGTATAGATCCAGCATTAATGGCAGGTACGATTGTATCTGGTGCTATGTTTGGCGATAACCTATCAATTATTTCCGACACCACTATTGCAGCTACGCGAACGCAGGGCTGTGAAATGAAAGACAAGTTTAAAGAGAATCTTAAAATTGCAGTCCCTGCTGCAATACTAACTATTGGCTTATTGTTTTATTTAACACCTGCGGCGCAAGTTGTTGAAACCAAAGATTACGATATTTGGTTAGTACTTCCTTATGCCTTTATTTTAGTGTTAGCCGTTGCTGGCTTGAACGTATTTGTAGTGCTGTTTAGCGGTATTATTTTTGCTGCATTAATGGGCTTTACAGGAAGTTATGAAGGCGCAAGCTTTGTAAAAGACATTTACAAAGGCTTTACCGACATGCAGGAGATATTTTTACTCTCTATGTTTATTGGTGGATTATCTGAATTTATTCGCATTAATGGTGGCCTTGATTATATTGCTCATAAGATTCAGGCAATTACAAAAATCATTGCAAAATGGCATCGTAAAGTGGCTGATCAATTAGGTATTGCAGCATTGGTTATGACAAGTAATATGTGTATTGCTAATAACACCGTATCTATTATTGTTGCTGGCCCTATTGCTAAAAAGCTGGCAGATGATGGTGAAATAAGCGGTAAACGCTCTGCTAGTTTGCTAGATATTTTTGCTTGTGTAACACAGGGTTCATTGCCTTATGGCGCACAAGCGCTACTGTTAGGTGCAACCTTTAAAATTAGCCCGTGGGAAGTATCAACGTCTTCTTATTACTGTTTTATTTTAGCATTTACGGCGATTACTATTATTTGTTTGCGCCGTAATAAAGCGTAATAAATTGAGTCATTACATGTTGCAGCTTATTAAGTAGGCTGCAACATGTGTTAAATTAGCGATCAACAAATCAATCTCTTCTGCTATAATTGCCGCTTCCGCGTGTCACTAAAATTATAGTTATAAACAGTTATGAAATTTAAAAAATTACTCCCTTTTATTACCCTTACTTCTCTAGCTTTATCATCGTCGGCTTTCGCTGCTAATTGGAGCAGTACAGCAGTACATATAAATAATGGCAGCCAAAAAAATCCATTTTCTAAGCAAGAGTCAGACACCACTGTTTACTCGCTTCAACATGCATCGGGCTATGACTACGGCGATAATTTCTTTTTTATTGATTACAGTAAAGACGATATAGATGACGGTTACCAAGATGCTGATTTTTATGGTGAGTGGTACTCAACGGTTAGCTTATCTGCCATCACTGGTAAGCAATTTGGCTCTGGCGCATTATTAGATGTTGGCCTAACGGGCGGTATTAACGTTGCTGGTGATGCAAAAGTAATGAAGTATCTACCAGGTGTTAAATTAAGCTGGGATGTACCTGGGTTTAACTTTTTTCAAACGCTGTTCACAGCCTACATTGACGATAGTGAAGGTGTAGCAAAAGGCGGCGCACCTATTGAAACTAATAGTTGGATGCTTGATGTAGCTTTTGAATATCCTTTCACTATTGGCTCACAAAAGTTTAGCTTTAAAGGCCACGCTGAATACATCGCAGAGCGTGAAGATGAATTTGGTAACGATGTACAAGCTTGGATACTAGCACAGCCTATTTTAGTGTGGGATATGGGTCACGCCCTTCAAATGAAAGAAAACACACTACTGCTGGGAATGGAATTACAATACTGGCACAACAAATTAGGTACTGAAGTCACTGAATCGGTACCACAAATCCATATTGAGTGGACATTTTAAGCTTCAACAATCAGCTATTTACTCAGTAATAATAAGCGAAGCACTATTTTAGCTTCGCTTTTTTTCGTCCACGTAAAACATTTAATTGAACAGGTTTAAATACTTAGTTATTGTTGTACTTCTTTTTAAGCCAAGCGCTCGCCTTTAATAGGAGTAACTGAATGTCGTCGATTAAAGTTATTTGTTTCTCTACTTTATTAGTACTAACAAACAATGCCTTAGCTGGCCCTTCTCAAGATACATCCGCCCTTTCTTATGATGCACTATTAAGCAATTACGAATACGATTTTAAGGTAAATTATTTTGCACTTGAGTCGCAAAAACAATCATTAAAAATGGCTTATATTTACTTAAAGCCAACTAAAGCCGATATGCCTACAGTTACACTTATGCATGGCAAAAATTTTAACGCCGACTACTGGACTACCACTGCGCAATACCTGCAATCTTTAGGTTATGGGGTATTAATCCCTGATCAAATTGGTTTTGGCAAGTCGTCTAAGCCAACTAATTACCAGTATTCGTTTGCGACGCTTGCTCATCACACTCACGCGTTAATAGATTCACTTAATATTAAAGAGTCGATTGTACTTGGGCACTCTATGGGCGGGATGCTAGCGAGTCGTTTTGCATTAATGTACCCAAACGCCACTAAAAAGCTAATTTTATTAAACCCTATTGGGCTTGAAAACTACTTGCAGTATGTTGATTACAAAGATACTAATTTTTTCTATAAAAACGAGCTTTCAAAAACACCGGAAGGCGTTAAACGTTATCAGCAAAAAAATTACTACGATGGTAAGTGGAATACAACATATTCAGCCTTAACTGACTTTATAACAGGGCAAATACAAGGCCCAGATAAAGAACAAATGGCATGGGTGAATGCAAAAACATACGATATGATTTTCACTCAACCTGTAATAACCGAATTTAAAGATTTAACTGTGCCAGTTAAATTAATTATTGGTACACGCGATAGGACCGGTCCAGGCCGTAACTGGAAAAAAGAGGATGTTGATTACGAGCTTGGTCGATACGATAAATTAGGCAAACACGCTGCAACACTTATTCCTGACGCACAATTATTCGAACTAGATAACTTAGGGCACCTGCCGCACATTGAAGATTTTGAACGCTTTAAAAATGTATTACAAAAAGCGCTTACAACTAAATAAAGGTGAGTACTGAATACAAAAACCCCTGTAAGTAATTACTCACAGGGGTTTTTATTTAGTAATTAAACTAAATTATACCAATCTGCTTATATATGGGGTCTATTTAACGTTAAGAAAATTACGCTAGAACTAGGCAAAAATTTTTGTATCTAGTTGTTCTCAATAAAAAATTTTTAACGACGTTATAGTGCAATTTAATTCGTTAAATTGATCAAAGATTTATGCAGGTTGGTATTACAACTTACATTGTGGGTTTTTACCCTGTGCTTTAGCTGTACTTTGCTCACTAAGTGCTTTACTCATTTGTGCTTGTAAGTCTTTAATACGACTGCTTGGCGCTGGGTGAGTTGATAAAAACTCAGGTGTTGTACCACTACCTGCTACACTCATATTTTGCCAAAGGGTTACTGATTCTTGTGGATTAAAGCCTGCTTCAGCCATTAAATCTAAACCAATTTCATCAGCTTCTGACTCGTGCGAACGGCTAAATGGCAAAACAACACCATACTGTGCGCCTAAGCCTAGACCCTGCATAATTTCATTACGGTATTGAATGTTACCCATTTCAAGTGCTGCACTACCAAGTTGCATACCGGTATCTAAAATAGAGCTTTGTGAAACACGTTCATTAGAATGCTCAGCAATTACGTGCCCTACTTCGTGCCCTAGCACTGTTGCTAGTTGGTCTTGATTGGTGGCTATTTTTAATAAGCCCGTATGAACCCCAATGTAACCACCAGGTAGTGCAAAAGCATTAGCAGATTCATCTTCAAATACAACTACTTCCCAATTTTGCGACGCGTATTCTTTTGGTAATACAGCCACTACTTTTTCAGCAATGCAATTTACATATGCATTTGTTTTTGCATCTTTATTAATTGGTTGGCTTTTTTTCATATCTGCAAAACTAGCAGTGCCCATTTCACTCATTTGTTGATCTGAGTAAAGCGCTATTTGAGTGCGTCCTGTTGGTGACGTTTTACAACCGACTAAAACGGCTGTCGCTAATACTGCAAGTACTAGTTTTTTCATGATAATTCTCTTAAGTAATGAATTTTTTATTGCTTGTAGAATAGCAAACACAGTACCAATTTAAAATATTTGCTTTATATACCTTTATATTAAAAGGATGCGATAAGACGATAAACTTAGCAGGCAAACTAAGTTTATCCAAATACAATGCCCTGTTACACTATAGCCCTTGTTTTTAGTGATTGTTGAGTTTACACATGGACGCCTCAGCCTCGTCTTTTAATACCCGTATTTTATTGCCTTTATTAGCCAGTATCGTGGCGATTACTCCTTTGGCTATTGATATGTATTTGCCCGCCATGCTGGTAATTGCAAGCGATTTACAAACTAATATGCCAAATGTACAAATATCGTTGAGTATTTACTTAGCGGGTTATTCATTGGGGATGTTATTTTTTGGCCCTATTGCCGATCAAATTGGCCGCCGTAAGCTCGCACGTATTGGCTTAACCCTATTTGGCGCAAGCTCACTTGCACTCGCATTTACAACCGAAATCCATGCGTTTTGGACTCTTAGAGCAGTGCAAGCATTTACGGGAGCGGCAGCTACCGTAGTCGTACCGGGTATTATTCGCCATATTTATCAGCAAAATACAGCTAAGGGAATGTCGTATGTGTCGATGATCATGATGGTAGCACCGTTAGTAGCCCCCTCTGTTGGTTCGTTTATTTTAGGATTTTCTGTTTGGTCAACCATATTTTTGGTTCTTGCTGGATATAGCTTTTTAATATTAGCGTTTGTACAAGTGTATTTAATAGATATACCTAT
Organism: Pseudoalteromonas sp. c7(2019); assembly: GCF_011378625.1. Taxonomy (NCBI): domain Bacteria; kingdom Pseudomonadati; phylum Pseudomonadota; class Gammaproteobacteria; order Alteromonadales; family Pseudoalteromonadaceae; genus Pseudoalteromonas; species Pseudoalteromonas sp. c7(2019). The sequence goes on from NZ_WTKS01000005.1 coordinate 85,552, forward strand.
TCATAAAAATGAGAAAAAAGGCCTCGCTCTGTTTTTTGACAGCTATAAAACTGTACTGAGTAATAAAGACGCACGTGCGGATATACTCAGTTCTATGTTTGTATCGTTTGGATTTTTTTGCTTTTTGACCTCAGTACCATTTATTTATTTAGATTTATATGAAGTGTCAGAACAGTTATTTGGTGTGTTATTTGCGTTTAATGTAATGGCGCTTATGTTTGGTAACTTTTTAAATACGCGAATTGTACCAAGGCTGGGCTCTCGAAAAATGCTCTATATTGGGCTTGTATGTGGGTTTGTATCGGGGCTTGCGCTGTTAACATTTAGCTTATTGCACTTATCACTTTATTATATTGTGGCTGCTATTGCGCCATTAATGATGAGTTTAGGTGTCACTGCAAGTAATGCTGATTCGCTAATATTAATGAAGTTTGAAAGAAACACAGGTACAGCAACGGCCGTAATTGGCACACTTCGTTTTGGTAGTGGTGCATTAGTTGGCCCGCTACTCGCCATTATGCACGCAAAAAGCGCAGTGCCATTTTCAAGTTTAATGTTTAGTGCTGTATTACTCACTATGCTCGTACAGCTAATTCACTATAAAAAAGACAAAAAAAATGCCTCAATATGAGGCATTTTTATCAAAGCTAATAACCTTAAATTAATTAAGCGTCAGCAGCTTTAGAAACCATAACCATTGCAGGGCGTAATAAACGACCATTCAATGTGTAACCTTTTTGCATAACAGCAAGTACTGTATTAGGTGTTACATCGTTACTTGGTTGAATTGACATTGCTTGATGAAAATCTGGATTAAACTGCTCACCTTGTGGGTTTACAATTTCAACACCAAATTTAGAAACAGCGTCATTAAAGCTCTTAACCGTCATATCGATACCTTCAAGCAACGGCTTTAGTGTCTCATTTTCTTTATCAGAAAATTCAATAGCACGTTCAAGGTTATCAATTACAGGTAGTAATTCGTTAGCAAATTTTTCTAGTGCAAATTTATGCGCTTTTTCTACATCTTGTGCTGCACGACGACGAATATTATCTACATCTGCTGCGGCACGAACAACACCGTCTTTTTGATCAGCAATTGTTTGCTTTGCAGCTTCAAGCTCTGCATATAACATCGCAATTTCTGCTTCAGGGCTTTGTTCTTGTTCTGCATGCTGATCAGCGGCTTCTACTGCTGCTTCTACATCAGCCTGCATTTTAGAAATTTCTTCGTTTAATTCTACTTCTTGCTCAGGGTTTTGTGTCTGCTCAGACATAAAATACGTGCTCCAATTCTTTACAACTGCGGTAATTATGGGGATTGAATAAAAAGATTCAAGAGTTAGATGCCTCAATTAATTTAAATTCTTGAATTATTTCTTCAATCTGCGCTGATTTAGGACAAATTATACAAAAACGGCTTTGATATTCTTGATTTTTAAAGTACGGCACGCTTATTACAATTAATTCATCGCACTCAGTAAAAGGTAATTTTTCGCTATTAAGTACCGATACACCATTTTTAAAAGCAAGCTTATCTTCTACATAATTTAAAAACGAAACACCAATATTTAAACTTTGTTCGCAGTCTATTTGTTTGTAGAGGTAATTTTCACCAACAACAATACTATTATCTGAGCCTAATTTTTGGCTTAGTTGTCGCGTCCATTGATTAAGCGAATCATGACAATTTCGAGGCGCTGTATTTGCCATAGCTTGCATACGGTACAAACCTTCCATTAAGGTTTGTTGGCTAAATACAGTGTTCAACCAAGTGGCAAATTGATAACGAACAGAGTCTGACGAATCATGAGGTTTATCAATACAAATATTGTGACTCTGCCCTGCCCTATCTATTAATAAAATAAGCCAGTCGGTAGAATCAAAATCAAGCACTTCTACTCTAAACACTTGCTGTGAACTGGCTTGAGGTAAACCAACACAACAACATACTTGATATTTTTGGCTCAAACCATGCGCTAGCTCAACGAGTTGTGACTGCTGTGGTTGCCAATAATTAGCAATATCAGCAAGCACAAAAAATTCGTCAAACCAATAATCAAACCCTTCATTTGTCGGCACTCGCCCTGCGGATGTATGAGGTGAATACAATAAGCCCACTTTTTCTAAGCGAGCCATAGCATTACGAACCGTAGCCGAACACACTGCCATGCCTTTAAGCTTGGCAATTTTTGTTGATGGAACAGGCAAGCCTTCACCATTACAGTACATGTTCATAACAGCTGAAAAAATTTGCTGATCTCGTGGGTTTAGTTTCATGGTATCTACATCTTGTTGCATGAAAGAGATATCGGGGCGTTTAGTTCTTTTTCAAGTCGTGCAGCTAACTCACTACGAATAAAATTGAAGGTTTATAATATTGCTATAATCTGTATTTTCAAACACTTCTGTTTTGAGTTACTCTACTATTATTAAATCTCTTTGTGCGTACATTATGGACTCTCCTTTTAACACCATAGGCCTAATTGGCAAACCTAATCACCCAGGAGCCGCTGCTACCCTTCAGCGTTTACATACCTTTTTACTTGCGCTTGGCTTTGAGGTAATAGTAGAAAAACGCACAGGGAGTCAGTTAGACGATATTCCGCATGACAAACTTGTTAAGTTAGTCGACTTAGGTGAACAAGCCGATTTAGCCATTGTTGTAGGCGGTGACGGTAACATGCTTGGCGCAGCACGCGTACTTGCGCGCTTTAATATTGCTGTAATTGGTGTAAATAGAGGCAACCTTGGCTTTTTAACTGATTTAAACCCTGAAGGGTTTGAAGCGAGCTTAGAGCAAGTACTCAGTGGTGAGTATCTTGAAGAAAAACGTTTTTTATTAGAAGTAGAAGTATATCGCCACAACGAATTGAAGAGTGCAAACTCAGCCGTTAACGAAGCGGTACTTCATGCCGATAAAGTAGCGCACATGATTGAATTTGAAGCTTTCATAAATAATGACTTTGTGTTTTCTCAGCGCTCCGATGGTTTAATAGTATCAACCCCGACAGGCTCTACGGCGTATTCTCTTTCAGGTGGCGGTCCAATATTAACGCCAGAACTAAATGCTATATCGTTAGTACCTATGTTTCCTCATACCTTATCTAGCAGACCTTTAGTGGTAGATGCCGATAATGAAGTTCGTTTAAAGCTAAGCCTAGAAAATACAGATAGCCTACAGGTAAGCTGCGACAGCCACGTAGTGCTAGCCGTATTACCCGGCGATGAGGTAGTAATTAAAAAAGCCGATAAACAATTGCGCTTAATTCATCCAAAAAATTACTCTTACTACAACGTTTTACGTACAAAACTGAATTGGGGTAGTCGTTTGTACTAATTTTATTGCCAAATTTAGTACTATAAAGCAAAATAGCGACTTAAAATAATAATCAACTAATTTAGGAACGAGTAGCAATGACTTATGTAGTATTCTTTGCTTTACTGCTATTAATTACACTTTTATACAGTTACCTCAAAATTGAGAGTAACCGTAAAAAAGCGATAGAAGCTAGAAAAAAGCTATTTAATGAACGTGTTTCGCATGTAAATACGCGCCTTAAAGCAAAGCTTAATGATCTACTTGATGCTAAAATAATTCGCCCAAAATACGTTCCTCGCATTCAAGCTATTGTAAATAATTTTTTTGTTGTTCAATCACATACAGACGAGAACTTGCAACAGCTTGAAGATACTGCCGACCTACTAATTAATACGTTGTCCAACGAGTTAATTAAAATCAATCAAACAAATATAATTCAACCATTGATTGATAATATACAGTACTTTGTATCTGAGTTGCCCCAGCAAGGCATTTTATACAATAAGAGTTTTTATATTAATACATTACCTCCCCTCATTGCTCTGCTTAAAACCGAAGAGAGTATACAACCTACTGATATTGTTGATGATCGAATTGATGCATCTTCCCAAACTTCCGATACACAGTTTACTCAAGATGTAAGTGTTGCTTAAATAATAAAAAATTAATTTGCAAAAAACCAAAACACTGTATAAATTAACAGTTAATTGACTGGATGGATAAACAGTATGTTAATTGGTTTAGAAGTTAAAAATTTTGCAATCGTAAGTAATTTAAGCACAGAATGGCGCAGCGGTATGACTGCGATCACAGGTGAGACAGGTGCTGGTAAATCTATTGCTATTGATGCCCTATCGCTATGCTTAGGTGAGCGCGCTGAAGCATCAGCAGTTCGCCCAAGCTCTGATAAAGCAGAAGTATGTGCACAATTTGACTTAACAGATCTACCGCTTGCTCAAGCATTTTTAGAGCAACATATGCTAAGCACTTCTGACAACGAGTGCTTATTACGTCGTGTTGTTTGTAAAAATGGCCGTAGTAAAAGCTATATTAATGGTAGTGCGGTTACCGCATCACAATTAAAAGAACTTGGTCAATATTTAATATCTATTCATGGACAACATGCCCACCAACATTTATTAAAAGCTGAGCATCAGTTACAGCTTTTAGATGCCTATGCAGGGCATCACCACTTAGTAAATGATGTAAATAAAAACTATAAACAGTTTGCTAACTTACAAAAAGAATTTAAACACTTAGAACAACAACAGCAGCAACAAGCAGCGCAAAAACAATTACTAGAGTATCAAGTTGCTGAGCTTGATGAATTTGCATTACAAGAGAATGAGTTTGATTTAATTGAGGCTGAGCATTACAAACTAAGCAATAGCCAAACAATATTAGAATCGTGCCAACGTGAGTTACAACACTTATATGAAAGTGATGAGCAAAACGCTTGCTCTTTACTACAGCACAGCGCTCAACAATTTACCGAACTGGCTCAATATGACGAAAGTTTAGCAAGCGTAGCTGCTATGCTTAGCGAAGCCGCTGTACAAGTTGAAGAAGCAAGCCGCGAAGTGCGCAATTACACTGAGCAAGCAGATTTAGACCCAGCACGCTTAGTTGAAGTAGAAAATAGGCTAAGTGGAGCGATGGATTTAGCGCGTAAGCATCATATAAAACCACAGCAGTTAGTTGAGTTTCATCAATCGATTGCTCAAGAACTTGAGTCAATAAGTAATAATAGTAATCGTCTGGAGCAGCTTGAGTCAGAAATAGAAAGCGTGTTACTTAGTTACAAGCAAACTGCTGATGAATTAAGTAAAAGCCGCTGCGAGTATGCTAATACACTTAACACACTAATAAGTGAAAGCATGGCTAACTTATCAATGGAAAACGGTATTTTTGAAATAGCCTTAACTCAAGAGAGTAATCGTACACCAAACAGCCTAGGCTTTGATAATGTCTCGTTTTTAGTATCAACTAATCCGGGACAACCACTTCAACCATTAGCTAAAGTAGCATCAGGTGGTGAGCTTTCTCGTATAAGTCTTGCTATACAGGTAATTATTGCCCAAAAAGTAACAACCCCAACGCTTATTTTTGATGAAGTTGATGTAGGTATTTCTGGCCCAACGGCATCTGCTGTAGGTAAGTTATTACGCCAATTAGGTAAATCAACTCAAGTAATTTGTGTTACTCATTTACCGCAAGTTGCCAGTAGTGCACATCAGCAATTTTTTGTAGCTAAAGAAATAGCACAAGGCGAAACGTTTACTCATATGCTGCCTTTAAATAAAGATGGCCGTATTAATGAAATAGCCCGTTTACTTGGCGGCGATAACATAAGCAAAACAGCTAAAGCAAATGCTAAAGAACTAATAATGGCTCACGCCTAATGTGTTAGTAAATAACGTCTTCAAGGATTAAATAATGCACAGTACTTTAGTTGATTTTTGTATAATTTTAAGTTGGTTGTTATTAGTACTAAGCACCTGTTTAATTATATTTAGTAAATATAAACATACTTGTTTTAAACAACGTTTATTTAAGTTTTTAAATAGCTTTTTAGTTTTTCAACTAATCGTTGTGGCCTATTACTTTACTAGCGAAAAAATAAATGGACTAAGTGATTTAGGTGTTAGTTATTGGGTTTTAATTACAATGCAGATTGCGTGTATTGTAATATGCTACATGAGCTTAAAACGCAGAAAGGCTAAAATAAGGCCATCCCTTGATTCGTTTTCAATGGATTAAAGTAAATAAACATTTAAAAAGAGCACGTTCTGTTTTTACCTTGCTCTTTTGCTTTATAAAGTAGTTCATCAGCATGCTTAATATCTAGGTCAATTGAGCGCTCAGCGTTTGCAGCTGTGATGCCAATACTTAGCGTTATATTTACACTATCTGAAAATAAGCTTACAGCTGAAGCTTTAAGGGCATTATGGATTTTTTCTGCAACGAGCTCGGCCTCATCAACGGTTACATTTGGAATCACAATTAAAAACTCCTCACCGCCCCAACGTGAAGCAATCGCATTTTGCGGAATATTATTTTCAAATGTTTTGGCTAAATGGATAAGAGCTTCATCGCCAAAATCATGGCCGAATTGATCATTAATTTTTTTAAAATTATCTACATCAGCTAATAATATTACAAACGGAATATTATTATTTTTAAGCTCATTTTTAAAAGCTATAAGCTTATTCATAGTGAAACGACGGTTTGGCAGATTAGTGAGTGGATCTATAGTTGCTAAAAATTCATTTTTTTGGCTTAAAGCAATTAATTTACTGCTGTATTTTTCTCTTGAAAATTCGTAATAACCACTCAGCGATGCAACAATTATAAAAGCGAGTATGATTCTGACTGGAAACTGCTCAGGATTGTAGTCATATATATTAAATGTATCAGCGCAATAGAAACCGAGAACAATCGCCGATAAAAATAAAACAATATCAAACGTCCCTCGTTTAAGCCCTCGAATTGAATAAGTAACAGGAGACACTATAAATATCCATATAGGCCCTGTACCTTGTGCTCCTCCTGTAAGTACAAGATAAAACATCAGTGCATACAGGTTATATAAAATTACAGTTGCAGACTTCTCTACACCTCTACCTATATTAAACGCCGATAAGTAAGCAAACGAAGAAACAACCAAAGTAAATGCTAATAAATAGCTACTGTTAATAAATGCTAAGCTAGCCATCGAAAACGTTGCTATAAAGCCTATTGAGGAAAAGAACCGAACAATGAGCTTCCTTTCTAAATTGTTTGAATATTCGTACATAATTTCTATTTATTTATTAATGTATAAAAGCAAACTTATAGATATAAAGTAAGCAAACCGTAAACAGCGTGCAATAATGAACCTACTTTATATTTAAATCAACTATTAAGGTTAGTAATTAGCACTGACAATTGTGCACATATTTTTAGCCTCTTGCATTTATCTCAAGTAAGTACATTTTTACGATATTAAATTGCTTGGCACTAATACCATTTGCTAAATTATATAAGTACGCCCTTTTATTCCTGCAATAATCGAACTGACTGGTAGTCAAAAAATAATATAAACCTGCACAGTTAAAGATGGTAGTAACTATTCTATGAATTGTGCCTGGACCGAGTAAACAACACATTAATCAATAAAAATGCCGCTACAAAAAAGTACACGCATTATACCAATCCGCGATAATACTCAATCAATTTTAAGGATTGAACTTGGCGCTAACTGCGTTAAAACTTTCGAAATACTACTGCATGAATACAAAGCAATGTAGAGGTAATTACCGAGAACACCTAAGTAACGAAACTTTAGCCTCATTATCGACATAATTTTGTTATCTCAAAATAGATCACTTAATTAAGCGAATTGGTATTAGAGTATATAAACGACATAGAAGAAAGAAGTTTCGATAACGTTTATATATATGAAACGAGCCCTGAAAGCCGCTTAGTAGATACCCAAAGAAATCGCATTTGGCTTATAAAGAACAACCCATAATAACAAAGCAGTTTCTTTGAAAGTTACTATATAAGGTTTCTACATGAAGTTACTAACAAAAGGTGTTGTTCAAGAAAGCCATACAAAAGGTGGTATAAATATAGCCCCATTTGTCACTAATTACGTTGACATTACATTTGGAGAAAACAAATAAAAAAGCAAGCCACTTGGCTTGCTTTAAATATCGTTATTTTAACACGAAAAATTAAACTTTTAAGTAATCCATAATACCTTCTGCAGCGTTACGTCCTTCAAAAATAGCAGTTACCACTAAATCTGAACCACGTACAATGTCGCCACCAGCAAATATTTTAGGGTTAGTAGTTTGATGTGTAAACTCACCTTGCTCTGGTGCGTTAATACCGCCCCAGTTGTTTATTTCTACATCGTATTTTTCTAACCAATCCATTTTGTGAGGCTGGAAACCAAACGCCATAATAACTTGATCTGCTTCAATAACATGCTCTGAACCAGGTACTTCTTCAGCACGGCTTCTGCCTTTTGCGTCAGCTTCACCTAATTTAGTTTTAACCATTTTAACGCCGGTCACTTTACCTTTATCGTTCAATACAATGCCTTTAGGCTGAACGTTATACGTAAATATAACGCCTTCTTCTTTCGCGTTTTTAACTTCACGTTTAGAGCCTGGCATATTTTCTTTATCACGACGATAAGCACACGTTACTTTTGCAGCATTTTGTCGAATAGACGTACGCACACAGTCCATCGCTGTATCACCACCGCCAAGTACAACTACTTTTTGATTAGCCATATCAATACACGGTTGTTTTGTCTCATCGTAGCCCATTACACGGTTCGTGTTACCAATCAAAAACGGCAATGCATCGTGAACACCCGATGCATCTTCATTTTCAAGACCTGCACGCATACTCTGATACGTACCAACCCCTAAAAACACAGCGTCGTAATCAGCTAAAATTTGATCAAGTGTAATATCAACACCTACTTCAACATTTAACTTAAATTCTACGCCCATTTCAGTGAAAATTTCACGGCGCTTTTGCATTACTGATTTTTCAAGTTTAAAAGAAGGAATACCAAATGTGAGTAGTCCACCTATTTCTGGGTGACGATCAAACACTACTGGTTTAACGCCGTTACGCACCAAAATATCAGCACACCCTAAACCTGCAGGGCCCGCACCAATAATGGCTACTTTTTTGTCAGTCCATGTTACATAAGACATATCAGGCTTCCAGCCCATTTTAAATGCCTCATCAGTAATGTATTTTTCAATATTACCTATTGTAACCGCACCAAACTCTTCATCGAGCGTACACGAGCCTTCACACAAGCGGTCTTGTGGGCAAACACGCCCACAGACCTCTGGTAAGCTATTTGTACGATGAGAAAGCTCAGCCGCCTCTATAATACGGCCCGTGCGTATTAACTTTAACCATTGTGGAATGTAGTTATGTACTGGACATTTCCACTCACAGTACGGGTTACCACAATCTAAACAACGGTCAGCTTGTGAGTTAACCTGATTCTCTGAAAAGGGTTCGTAAATTTCTACGAAAGATTTTTTACGTGACGAGATTGGTTTTTTGCGTGGGTCTACACGCTGCACGTCTATAAATTGATATACATTTTCGCTCATACTGCCCCCTTATTGCGCCTGAACACGTAGTTCGGCACTACTGCGAGCGCGATGCCCGAGTAAACTTTTTACGTCACTTGATATTGGTTTTACTAATTTGAACATCGGTAAGTACAATTCAAAGTTAGCCAAAATACTTTCTGCTCTGCACGAACCCGTAAGCTCTAAATGCTCAGCAATTAAGCCGCGTAAATGTTCTTGATGCGACGTTAATTCGTCTAGTGTTACTATTTCGACAAGCTCTGGATTAATGCGTTTTTCAAAATCATTTCGCTCATCTAAAATATAAGCAAAACCACCTGTCATACCCGCGCCAAAGTTAACGCCTACATTGCCCAGTACACATACAACGCCGCCCGTCATGTATTCACAACAGTTGTCACCTACACCTTCAACAACCGCTTGCACACCTGAGTTACGAACTGCAAAGCGCTCGCCTGCACAACCTGCAGCAAACAGTTTGCCGCCTGTTGCACCGTATAAACATGTGTTGCCTGCAATTGTGGCTTTGTGACTTTCGAACGACGAGCCAAGTGGTGGACGAATAACTAGCTTACCGCCCGCCATGCCTTTACCTACGTAATCGTTTGCATCGCCAACCAGTGTCATTTCAAGGCCACCGGCATTCCACACACCAAATGATTGACCCGCAGTACCGTGTAGCTCAATTGCTACAGGATCTGCCGCCATACCTTGGTTGCCATATTTATCAGCAATATAGCCAGAAAGCATTGCACCTACCGATCTGTCGGTATTACAAATACGACTTACTAGTGAAATACCGCTTGAAGCATCAATTGCGTCTTGCGCCTTAGCAAGTAGGCTCTCATTAAGTTTTCCTACATAATGTGAGCTATTAGGCGCACTACAATAAAGTGTTTCACCTGTTGGGTTATTAGGCTGAGCAATTACGGAAGATAAATCAATTTTCTTCTGTTTAGCTGTTTTGCCTTCAATGGCTTCAAGCAAATCTAAACGACCGATTAAATCAGTTAAGTTTACAACACCTAAGCTTGCCATGATTTCACGTGCTTCTTGCGCTATAAACTTAAAGTAGTTCATCGCCATTTCTGGTAAGCCGTGGTAATGCTTTTGACGAAGTGTTTCGTCTTGTGTTGCAACACCGGTCGCACAGTTGTTTAAATGGCAAATTCGTAAGTATTTACAACCAAGCGCAACCATTGGGCCGGTACCAAAGCCAAAGCTTTCTGCACCTAAAATTGCCGCTTTAATTATATCTAAACCTGTTTTTAAGCCACCATCAGTTTGCAAACGAATGCGATGACGCAGTCCATTTTCAACAAGGGCTTGCTGCGTTTCAGCAAGTCCTAGCTCCCATGGGCTACCTGCATATTTAACTGAAGTAAGTGGGCTTGCGCCTGTACCGCCATCGTAGCCAGAAATAGTAATTAAATCGGCATACGCTTTAGCAACACCTGTCGCAATGGTTCCTACGCCTGGTTCTGAAACCAGTTTTACAGAAATAAGTGCTTTAGGGTTTACTTGTTTTAAATCGAAAATTAGCTGCGCTAAATCTTCAATTGAGTAAATATCGTGATGTGGTGGTGGCGAAATTAACGTAACACCTGGAACAGAATAACGAAGCTTAGCAATATATGGGGTTACTTTTTCACCCGGTAATTGACCGCCTTCGCCTGGTTTTGCACCTTGCGCTACTTTAATTTGAATAACGTCAGCACTGCGTAAGTAATGCGGCGTTACGCCAAATCGACCTGAAGCGACTTGCTTAATACGCGAGTTTTTCTCGGTACCATAACGCAGCTTATCTTCACCGCCTTCACCAGAGTTTGAACAACCACCTAAGCGGTTCATTGCAATTGCTAGAGCCTCATGCGCTTCTGGCGATAATGCACCAATACTCATTGCTGCTGAATCGAAACGCTTGTATAGGTTTTCTGCAGGCTCTACATCATCGATGCTAATGCCTTGCTCTGGAATTTTAAGCGCAAGCATGTCACGTAAAGTGGCAATAGGACGCGTATTAACAAGTTTTGCATATTCACTGTAATCACTGTATTCACCAGAACGAACTGCTTTTTGCAGGGTTTGGATTACATCAGGATTATAAGCATGATACTCGCCGCCATGTACGTACTTAAACAAGCCGCCGTGGCTTAATAATTTACGCTTACTTAGAGCGAGTTTGTGTAAGCTTTGCTGATCGTCATCAAAGTCGGTAAAGCATGCGCCCTGTATGCGACTCGCAACACCTTTAAAACACATTTGTACAATAGCGTCAGATAAACCAACCGCTTCAAACAACATTGAGCAGCGATATGACGCAACCGTACTTATGCCCATTTTAGACATGATTTTGTATAAGCCCTTGTTAATGGCTTTACGGTAAGCAAGAGTTACTTCGCAATACGACTTATTAATAATTTTGCTGTCGCTCATCGCAACTAACGATTCATACGCAAGGTATGGATAAATTGCCGTAGCACCAAAGCCTAATAACACAGCAAACTGGTGCGCATCACGCACGCTACCGGTTTCAATGATAATGTTTGATTCACAGCGAAGATTGTTATCAACTAATCGTTTTTGTACCGCACCTACAGCCATAGCTGCTGGAATCGGCAAATTTGCTTCATTAAAGTTACGGTCAGTTAAAATAAGCATGATACAACCAGCGGCTGCTTTTTCTTGTGCTTGGTCACAAATACGCGTTACCGCATTTTCTAAACCTTCTTCAACTGTGTAGGTAATATCAATTTTACAGTAGCTGTAATGCGCTTCATCAGCATTTAATAGCTGCTGCATGTCTGCGTACATTAAAATTGGCGTATCAAACTGTAGGCGCTTAGCATGGCCTGTTGTTTCGTTAAATACGTTTTGCTCACTACCAATACATGTCGCAAGTGACATTACATGATTTTCACGCAGTGGATCGATAGGTGGATTTGTTACTTGCGCAAATTTTTGGCGGAAGTAATCATAAAGCGAACGATGCCCTTCACTAAGCACTGCAAATGGCGTGTCATCACCCATTGAGCCGGTTGCTTCTTGGCCGTTTTCACCCATTACACGAATAACACTATCAAGCTCTTCGTTGGTATAACCAAACATTTTTTGATATTTAGCTAGCGTTTCGTCATCAAATGAGCGATTACCGGCGTCTTGCTCAGTAAGCTCTTCAAATGGTACTAAACGTTTAACGTTCTCTTCAAGCCACGACTTGTAAGGATGGCGAGACTTTAAATCTTGATCGATTTCATCTGAGTGCCAAATTTTGCCAAGCTTAGTATCAATAACTAATAATTCACCTGGACCAACACGGCCTTTTTCAACTACTTCATCGGCAGTGTAATCCCAAATACCCACTTCTGATGCAAGCGTAATAAAGCCATCTTGTGTAATTACATAACGCGCTGGGCGAAGTCCATTACGGTCAAGGTTACAAGCCGCAAAACGACCATCCGACATAACAATACCTGCCGGGCCATCCCATGGTTCCATATGCATAGAGTTAAAGTCGTAAAATGCACGTAAATCGTCGTCCATTGCACGGTTTTTCTGCCATGCAGGTGGTACGAGCATACGCATAGCGCGGAATAAATCCATGCCACCAGCTAAAAATAGCTCAAGCATATTATCTAGGCTTGATGAATCAGAGCCGGTTTCGTTTACAAACGGTGCTGCGCTTTGTAAATCAGGAATAAGCGGTGACGCAAACTTATATGAGCGTGCGCGTGCCCACTGGCGGTTACCTTCAATAGTATTAATTTCACCATTGTGTGCTAAATAGCGGAAAGGTTGAGCTAAAGGCCAACGCGGCTGAGTATTAGTAGAAAAGCGCTGATGGAAAACACAAATCGCACTCGTCATACGAATATCAGCTAAATCTAGGTAAAAATTTGGTAAATCTGCAGGCATCATTAAGCCTTTATAGATAGTTACCAAACCAGATAGACTTGCGATATAGAAAGCTTCGTCATCAACAATGCGTTTTTCAGCGCGGCGGCGTGCTACATATAAGCGACGCTCTAAGTCTTTAGAACGCCAACCTTCTGGCGCGCTAACAAAAATTTGTTCAAAACCTGGTAATTGCTGTACAGCAATAGGACCCAACATAGATGGGTCAGTTGGCACAACGCGCCAACCTAAAATATTTAACGTTTCTTTTTCTAATTCTTCGCTAAGTATTTGTTTTGCAGCTTGCGCTAAAACAGGGTCTGAATTTAAAAATATCATACCCACTGCGTAGTTTTTGCCTAAGTGCCAGTTATGTTCACTAGCAATAGCACGGAAAAAGCTATCTGGTTTTTGTAATAATAAACCACAGCCATCACCTGTTTTACCATCGGCAGATATACCACCACGGTGCTGCATGCGATCAAGCCCCGTAATAGCAGTACGAATAAGCCTATGACTAGCTTGACCATTAACTTGGGCTATTAAGCCAAAGCCACAATTTTCTTTTTCTAACTTTGAGTCGTATAACATAGACCCCTCCCCTTGCTGCACTGTTAGCGTGGATGAACTGCTCGACGATTTGCTAACAGACGGACAAAACTAGCCTCTATCTTAAATAGAGTCAATAGCACTTTGAATACATATTCACATTCTTGAATATTTCTCACTTCATAGCAAGATTTCTTTTTATCATTATTTTTAACATTTAGCGTTATTTTAACCACTATTTTTTCATGACACTGGTGTCAAGTTTAACATATTGTAAAAAACACGAGTCTTCAGCATACCAGCTTACGTAAACGTAAAGGCAACCGAAAGTGAATAAGTATTCAGCGCTAGAGGGGCTATTCAGTTAACATTTAGATAGTTTTATGCTATTTCATTACTTTAATGGCTTAACATCCCCGATTATTGCTGCTCATTAGTATAGTTATGAAAGTTCATGTCATTTTTTGTACGTTAATAGTGAATTTTTATTTAAAACTATGTCCGATGCGGACACATAAACTGTCCGCGGACATAAATTTCAATAACAAAAAAATAAAATCACTTAAATATCAATAGGATAATAATTGGCATATTAATCGTATAGCTTTATATATAATCGCTAATTGGAATTACTATGTTTACTCTAAGCTTATTTTTACTCTCTCCTATTGCCGCTATTTGCACAGCAGCTTTATTACTGCTGTGCGAAAAATACATAAAAGCAATTTAGGGGAAATTAAATGATTAAAGATACCAGCGCACAAGACGTACAAGTAAAGGCACCTATAAGCTATAAAAAATACGCGATAATCACTGCGATTTTTTTCATTGTGGTCTCTGCAATTGCTTATATTTTTTTAACGAGCCATAGCGCTAAAAGCTCTATTAGCCGCTCAAAAGTACAGATTGCAAAAGTACATGTTAAAGCGCTCATTCGAGACATTGCCGCCAGTGGTAAAATTGTTGCTGCTAATGCTCCTAAAATCTACAGTCCAGAACGTGGATTTATAGATTTAAAAGTAAAGGCCGGCGATACAGTAAAGCAAGGCGACACACTTGCCCTGCTGCAAAGCCCTGAGTTAACTAATGAATTAAAGCAACAGGAGTCTGTACTTAAAAGACTTGAAGGCGAACAGCAAAGGCAGCATTTGCAAGCAAGACGCCAAACACTCACCTTAAATAAAACACTCGATATGGCACAAGTCGAGCTTAACGCCGCTGAGCGCGAAAATCGTCGCGCACAGTTATCAATACAAAAGCACTTAATTAGCCAAATTGATCTAGAAAAAGCAGTTGATGATTTATCCCGAGCTAAGCTCTCCTATAAGCATGCGCAGCAAGAGGTATTGCTTGCCAAAGACACGCTCGCTTTTGAACTACAAGCTGCTAAAAGTGATGTGACCCGCCAACAACTTATCGTTGATGACTTAATCCGAAAAGTAAGCAACCTATCTATTAAGGCTACCGTTACAGGGATCGTGGGTAACCTATTAGTGCAACAAAAAGCCGCAGTGACGCAAAGCCAACCTCTTATGACTCTCGTCGACTTAAGTAATTTTGAAGCCGAACTCCAAGTTCCTGAAAGTTACGCAAACGAATTAGGACTCGGTATGGAAGTAGAGCTTAAGTTAGGCAATGAAACAGTGATGGGGAATTTATCCGCCATATCACCAGAAGTTAATAATCGTGAAGTAACCGCACGCGTCCGGTTTAAAGGTGTTACTAACAGCATTCGTCAGAACCAACGCTTAACTGCACGTATTTTACTCGACAACCGAGAAGGTGTAATGCAAGTAAAGCGTGGTGCATTTATGCAGCAAGGCGGAATTATAGCTTATAAAGTCGATGGCAATATCGCAAAGCGTATATCTATTACAATAGGCGCCACCAGCATTAATGCGGTTGAGCTTTTAAGCGGACTAAAAGAAAACGATGAAATTATTATTTCAAGCTACAGCGACTTTAAGCAAGCCAACACGATTTTATTAAATTAAACAGACGTTCTCAACCAACGCTAAAAATAATTAGGAACAACCATGTTACAAATGAACAATGTAAGTAAAGTATACCAAACAGAAATGGTACAAACCCATGCGCTTCAAGATTTTAATCTGCAAGTAAACGAAGGCGAATTTATTGCTGTTACCGGTCCTAGCGGCTCAGGAAAAACAACCTTTTTAAATATTGCAGGTATGCTCGAGCCTTTTAACGAAGGTGAATACCTGTTGGATGGCGTTAATGTTGGCAGCCTAAACGATAACCAACGTGCTGATTTACGTAATCAAAAAATTGGCTTTATATTCCAAGGCTTTAATTTGATCCCCGATTTAAATTTATATGAAAACATAGAAGTTCCTCTTCGCTACAGAGGGATTAAAGCAAATGAGCGGAAACGTCGAATTGAGCAATGCCTTGAACAAGTTGGTTTAGCATCTAGGGCTAAGCACTTACCTCAACAATTGTCGGGCGGTCAACAACAACGTGTTGCAATAGCACGTGCACTTGCCGGAGAACCTCGTTTTTTACTTGCCGATGAGCCAACAGGTAACCTTGACAGCTTAATGGCTCGCCAAGTTATGGAGTTACTTGAACAAATCAATCGCGACGGTGCCACTATTGTAATGGTAACTCATGATAGCGAATTAGCCCGCCGTGCTCCGCGTAATATTCAAGTAGTTGATGGACAACTTGCCGACTTTACGCTTTATCAGGGCGCGCAAACTATAAAAACAGCATCGGGGGTTTAACTAATGTTTATTCATTATTTAGATTTAAGTTGGCGCAGCTTCAAGCGCACCCCACTGGTTAGCTTTTTAATGGTACTTGCCATTGCGATAGGTATAGGCATAACAATGACCAGCCTTAGTGTTTATCACATGATGTCGGCCGATCCTATTCCAGAAAAAAGCAGCCAACTTTACAGTGTGCAATTACAAACAATGGACGATGGTAGTACGTGGTGGACAGAAGATAACATGCCACTGCAACTGACCTATCAAGATGCTGAGAACTTATTAAACGCACCCACGTCAGAGAAAAAAGTGGCTATGATGCGTACCGGCTTTTCAGTTTATTTAGACTCCGACAAAATAAAACCTTTTATAGGTAATGCTCGCATGACAACGCCTGACTTTTTTAGCATGTTTAATTTGTCATTTTTGTACGGTGGAGCTTGGAGCAAAGAGCAAGAAAACTCAGCCGCACCTGTAGTTGTTATTACCCAAGAGATAAACGATAAACTATTTGCAGGAAAAAACTCCGTCGGCAAGCTTATCAATTTAGATGATGCAAGCTATCAAGTAGTTGGTGTTATTAACCATTGGCCTCTCAATATTAAATATTATGATTTAAATAACGGTGCATTTAATCAAGTAGAAGAGTTATTTATGCCCTTTAGCTTAATAAAGGCAAAAGAGCTCGTAAGTTGGGGCAATAGCAATGGATGGAAACACGAAAACACACCAACCTTTGCAGATAAACTGCAATCTGAACAAGTATGGATCCAGTTTTGGGCAGAGCTAAATACGCTTGAACAAAAACAAGCCTATCAAAATTACTTATTAGCCTACATGCAAGAACAACAAAAACGTGGTCGATTTAATCGTAAAGAACTTGAGTATAAACTTCGCGATGTAAACCAATGGATGCAATACAACAACGTCGTCACCGAAGACAATAAAATTTTAGTGGGCCTGAGCTTTATGTTCTTAGGTGTCTGCTTAGCCAATATTTTAGGTTTACTTTTAGCTAAGTTTTTACGCAGAGCGCCAGAAGTAGGTGTAAGGCGCGCATTAGGTGCTAGTAAAAGGCAAATATTTTTACAGCACTTAGTTGAGGTCGCCATGCTTGGCTTTATAGGTGGCATGCTAGGAATTGTACTAGCACAACTTGGCTTAATGGGCGTAGGGCAAAGCTACGACTACTATGAAAACTTAGCGACAATGGATTTAACCATGCTATTGAGCGCTCCATTGATTGCAATTACAACCTGCATTTTGGCTGGTTTGTACCCAGCTTGGCTAGTGTGCAAAACCAACCCTGCCATTTATCTTAAGAGCCAATAAGGAATTTAACAATGTTAGAAATAAAACCTATATTCAACGCCTTATGCCGCTCAAAGGTGGGCGCTGTATTACTGCTAATTCAAATTGCAATCACAACGGCAATAGTCAGTAATGCTGCATTTATCATTCAAGACAGAATTAGCTATTTAAACCAAGAAACGGGCTACCCTGAACAAGATATATTTAAGTTTAATGTAATGACCTTTGGTACTGATATTAACTTAAGTCAGCAGTTTGAGCTTGATGAAAGCATGCTTAGAAAAATGCCAGGCGTGGTCGATGCCGCATTAAGCAGTAGTATTCCACTATCAGGGAGTGGCAGCGCTTCGAGCTTTAATTTAAAACCTGCTCCACAAGAAGGCCTAAGTGTCAGGACCGCTTATTTTTTTATAGATGACCACGCAATTAATACCTACGGCGTTAACTTGATTGCAGGGCGAAACTTTACCGAAGATGAAGTGCTCGTTACAAACGAAATTACACAAAAGCGCACCAACGTCACTATAGTCACTAAAGCCTTACTTGATGAGCTCTACCCTGATGGAGATGGTTTAGGGAAAATAGTTTATTTTGGCGACCTACCACTTAAAATTATTGGCGTGATCGGAAACATGAAAGGCCCGTGGCTCAAAGACAGTAAACCCGATAATCTTGCGTTTATTCCTTATATTAAAGCAGCAAGTTATGCACAAGTTGCCGTTCGTACAGAGCCTGGTCAGCGAGCAGCTGTAATGAAAGAAATAGAAAATGCTATGCTCGAAAATTACAGCAAACGCGTTATTAATAACATTAAAGGACTTGATGAATTAAAAAATGAGTATACCGCTCAAGATCGCCTCATGATGCGCATGCTCATAGTATTAATCACTATTTTAGTGCTTATAACCGCTCTCGGTATTTTTGGCTTAACCTTATTTAATATTAGCAAACGTACTAAGCAAATTGGTACACGCAGAGCTCTTGGCGCAAGAAAGTCAGCTATTGTTAGCTACTTTTTAGTAGAAAATGCATTAATTTGTAGCCTAGGTTTAGCCTTAGGTGTAGTAACAGCAATACTGCTTGGGAAAATGTTAATGCAGTATTTTTCTGTAGCTGCACTACCGCCAAGTTATATAGCCGTTACCGCCATTGCCGTATTTTTAATGAGCTTACTTGCGGTATTAGCGCCGGCTAAACGCGCTGCTAATATTTCGCCCAGTATCGCAACTCGCACTATTTAATAATATGTAAATCACTATGCTACACTGCTTAGTAAGGCAGTGTAGCCATTAAAAAATTATAAAAATAACCTATGACTCATAAAATACTCATTGTTGATGATAACCAAGCAGTACTCGACGCACTTTCGTTATTGCTCGAGATCCACGACTTTTCGGTAGTCACTGCAACAAATCCGTTTGATGCTCTGCAAATAGTTCGCTATCAGCGAATTGAGCTTGTAATTCAAGACATGAACTTTACCAGCGACACAACCTCTGGCGAAGAAGGTAAAACGTTGTTTTATGAACTACGAGAAATAAACCCACACCTCCCTATTATACTTATTACAGCCTGGACCGAACTTGCTACCGCTATTGAGCTTGTAAAAGCAGGTGCTGCCGATTACTTACCAAAACCCTGGGATGATGCAAAACTACTAGTTTGTATCAGTAACTTAATAGAGCTAGGCTGTGCTAAAAAAATAGTGGCGACACATAATCGCCATCAACAAGAGCGTGAAGGTACATTTAAAAGCGCAGACCTTGCCGGGCTAATATTTAAAAGCACGGCTATGGAACGACTGGTCACTATGGCGCTACAAGTAGCTAAATCTGATATATCTGCATTAATTACAGGCCCTAATGGAAGTGGTAAAGAGTGCATTGCGCATATCATTCAAAAAAACTCCCCACTTGTATCGCAACCTTTTATTAAGGTAAACGCAGGCGCACTACCACAAGAACTTATAGAAGCCGAACTTTTTGGCGCTGAAGCTGGCGCATACACGGGGATAACTAAACAACGTATTGGTCGATTTGAAGCAGCTGATGGCGGTACGTTATTTTTAGATGAAATTGGTAATTTACCACTTTCAGGACAAATAAAATTACTACGCGTAGTACAAACCGGCGAGTTTGAACGTTTAGGCTCAACACAAACACAAAAAGTAAATGTGCGAGTAATATCGGCTACTAACGAAAACTTACTACAAGCAATTGAACAAGGTCGATTTAGGGAAGACTTATATTATCGCCTTAATGTAATTGAACTCAATGTGCCTGCCCTTAGCGAAAGGCAAGATGATGTTTTAGCACTCATTAGCCACTTCTTACCTCACCGAGAGCTGACTATAAACACAGAGCAAGCACTTCAACATTATAAATGGCCAGGTAACGTTCGAGAGCTAGAAAATGCTTGTAAACGTGTAGCGGTACTAAAACCAACAGGTGCGCTTACAGTCGATGACTTTGCACTTTCGTCATCGGTTACTGCTCAACAAGAAGCAAAAGCAGAACCGACCAAACAAGAAATAGAACACGCAATGCGCGCTCATCAAGGTGTTATAGCCAAAGTGGCCCGTGAATTTGGTTTAAGCCGACAAGCTCTTTATCGTCGATTACAAAAAATGGATATTGATTATTAATGCCAAACATTATTAGCCACTTTACCCTAAGCCAAAAGGTTGTGTTAATTTGCGCACTTTGTAGCGCGCTGCCTGTTTTTATTATTGCCGCACTTAGTGGTTTTGATATGTACTACACTCTGTTTTTAATATTACTAACGCTTGCATTTAGCACCTTGCTTTCAAGAGCTCTCACCAAACCAATAAAGCTTGGCATGCAATCGCTCGAAACCGGGTTGCTTAATTTTAAAGATGGTGAGCTCTCCAGCTTACTAGCGTATAAAAGTAATGATGAACTTGGAAAACTATGCCGACTTTATAATCAAACCGCTAAACAGCTTCGCCAAGAAAAACAATGGATTTACCAGCGCGAGTTAATGCTTGATAAAGTATTGCAAAGCTCGCCGCAAGCATTATTACTGGTCAATGATAATAATACGGTGGTATTTAGTAATTTAATTAGCCGTAGTTTATTTAATAGCGCAACCCGCCTTGAAGGTATGCAGCTAAGTAAATTACTCGAAAATTCGCCCCTGCAATTAATAGCAGCTATAGAGCACGGTGTTGATGGCCTCTTTAATATAGAAATAGAGAATCAAGACTCGCAAACTTGGCATTTAGCCACCGGGGAGTTTTTACTCAATAACCAAAAGCATCATTTATATATATTCAAACAATTAACCCGTGAGCTTAGTCGCCAAGAAGTTGCCGTGTGGAAAAAGGTAATACGCATTATCAGCCACGAGTTGAATAATTCACTCGGCCCTATGTCGTCCATGTTACATAGCGCACAATTGCTCGCAAATAAAGTTGATGAGCCCCGCCTTGCCCGTGTATTTGCAACTATTAATGAGCGAATTAGTCATTTAACTGAATTTGTACAAGGCTATGGCAAGTTTGCTAAATTACCTCAGCCACAAAAAACACGGATTAACTGGCAAAACACACTCAATAATTTAAAAAATCACTGGCAATTTAGCTACAAAATAAAAAATTCACACAATGAATTACAAGCTGATCAAGCCCAACTCGAGCAGCTGCTCATAAACTTATTAAAAAATTCACACGAGTCAGGCTCCAACTCCAATGAAATACATATTCAGGTCGAATTTGTACCCCAAGCTTGTGTTATAAATGTGAGCGACTGCGGCAAAGGTATGAGCGAGCAAGTAATGGCAAATGCTTTAGTGCCCTTTTATTCTACAAAAAGTACGGGGAGTGGTTTAGGGCTAGCCTTATGCAGAGAAATAGCAGAAGCGCACCAGGGGCATATAAGTTTACACAACAAAATAGAGGGCGGCTTAAACGTACAAGTGAGCCTTCCCTATTCGTAAATTCACAAAAATTAAAAACAACAAAGCCACTTAAAAAGTGGCTTTGTGTTTAAAGAGCTTAATAACCTGATAGCAGGTTGAGTAATAAAATTACTCTGCGTCAGCTTCTTTATATTTAGCAGCAGTTTCTGTAATTAACGGCTGTAATTCACCGCGTTGAAACATTTCGATAATAATGTCACAACCACCAACTAATTCGCCATCTACCCATAATTGCGGGAATGTTGGCCAATTTGCGTATGCTGGAAGCTCAGCACGAATGTCTGGATTAAGTAAAATATCAACGTATGCAAATGGTTCACCACATGACATTAACGCTTGCGATGCTTGTGAAGAAAAACCACAATTAGGTAATTTTGGTGACCCTTTCATGAAAAGGATTATTGGGTTTTCTGAAATTTGCTGTTTAATTTTATCAATGGTTTCCATCTACAACCTCAAAGTAACGATAGCTAAATATATTTAGGTCTTGAAAATAACTCATCGTGACCACAAATATATAACTTAATATGGGCAAATAAAGCCGCAATTGAAATAGTCTTTCGCAATAGCATTGCTGTTTGCTTAAACTTGAGTAAAATACTCAACAATTATAGTAACACTATATTACCGCTTGGTATAGGTAACTGCTCTGTTTCAACAGGCATTACGTATTACCAAATGGACTATCAACCAAAGAAGATGGAGATAAAAAAATGGCATTTGAACTACCGTCACTACCATATGCAATCGACGCACTTGAGCCACATATTTCAAAAGAAACACTAGAGTTTCACCATGGCAAACACCACAACACTTACGTGGTTAAGCTTAATGGTTTAATCCCTGGTACTGAGTTTGAAAACAAATCTCTAGAAGAGATCGTATGTTCATCAGAAGGCGGCGTATTTAACAACGCAGCACAAATCTGGAACCATACTTTTTACTGGAACAGCTTATCTCCAAACGGCGGCGGCGAGCCTACTGGCGCAGTTGCTGATGCAATCAACGCCAAATGGGGTTCTTTTGATGCGTTTAAAGATGCATTAAATGACAAAGCAGTAAATAACTTTGGTTCAAGCTGGACGTGGTTAGTTAAGCTTGCTGATGGTTCACTAGACATCGTTAATACATCTAACGCTGCTACACCATTAACTGATGATGGCGTTACTCCAATCCTTACAGTGGATTTATGGGAACACGCTTACTACATTGATTACCGTAACGTTCGTCCAGATTACCTTAAAGGTTTTTGGTCGCTTGTTAACTGGGAATTCGCGAACGCTAACTTCGCTTAATTAGCCTTTAAACGCTAATGTAAAAAAGACGCTTAGGCGTCTTTTTTTGTTTCTTGTTTATCACACCTAAGCGCCTCATCATTTAATAAAACACTTTTAGTAACATGATCTTTTTTCACTTAAATTTTTAATTTTATTGCACAAAAATACAGATTCGTGACTAGACTTTAAAAGGTAAGCACCTTTTTACAGCGGGTTTCGGAGGTTATTATGACGATTTTTGAGCATTACCAAGCACGATACGAAGCGGCACAGGAAGAAGAATACAGTATCGCTGAATTTCTTGAGATTTGTAAAACCGATAAGTCTGCCTACGCCAGCGCACCAGAACGCCTACTCATGGCAATTGGCGAACCAAACATGGTAGATACCGCAACGGATGCACGACTAAGCCGGTTATTTTCTAATAGAGTAGTTGCGCGCTACCCTGCCTTTGCTGATTTTTATGGTATGGAAGACGCCATTGAGCAAATAGTCTCTTATTTAAAACACGCCGCCCAAGGGCTTGAAGAATGCAAACAAGTGCTTTATTTACTTGGACCTGTTGGTGGGGGTAAATCATCCATTGCCGAAAAACTAAAATATTTAATGCAACAAGTGCCTATTTATTCAATTAAAGGCTCTCCGGTAAACGACCATCCTCTTGCATTATTTGACCCAATAGAGGACGCCGAGGTACTTAAGCAAGAATACGGTATTAAACCGCGCTACTTAAAAACCATTATGTCGCCTTGGGCTGGCAAACGCTTAAAAGAATTCAATGGTGATATTAGCCAGTTTAGAGTGGTTAAGCGCTACCCCTCAATTTTAAACCAAATAGGCATTGCCAAAACCGAACCTGGAGATGAAAACAACCAAGATATTTCGGCGCTAGTGGGTAAAGTCGATATTCGCCAGCTTGAGCACTTTGCCCAAAACGATCCTGATGCATACGCCTACTCTGGCTCTTTATGTTTAGCTAACCAAGGGCTGATGGAATTTGTAGAAATGTTTAAAGCACCTATTAAAGTGCTGCATCCTTTACTTACCGCAACCCAAGAGGGTAACTACAACGGAACAGAAGGCATTAGTGCTCTGCCCTTTAATGGCATGATCCTCGCTCACTCTAATGAGTCTGAGTGGCAAACTTTTAAAAACAATAAAAACAACGAAGCATTTTTAGACCGTGTTTATATTGTAAAAGTACCTTACTGCTTACGTGTAACTGAAGAAATTAAAATTTACGACAAATTACTTGAGCACAGCGAGCTATACAACGCGCCATGCGCACCAGGTACACTTAAAACATTGGCGCAATTTACGACGCTATCACGTTTAAAAGAGCCAGAAAATTCAAGTATCTATTCAAAAATGCGGGTATACGATGGCGAAACTCTAAAAGACACCGACCCTAAAGCAAAATCGTATCAAGAGTATCGTGATTACGCAGGTGTTGATGAAGGCATGACGGGGCTCTCTACTCGCTTTGCGTTTAAAATTTTATCTCGTGTGTTTAACTTTGATACCACTGAGGTTGCCGCAAATCCGGTGCACTTGTTCTATGTACTTGAGCAACAAATAGAGCGCGAACAATTTTCAAGCGAAATAGAAGAGCGTTATTTAAGCTTTCTAAAAGGCTATTTAATTCCACAGTATGTTGAGTTTATAGGTAAAGAGCTGCAAACCGCCTATTTAGAATCGTATTCAGAATACGGGCAAAATATTTTTGACCGTTATGTTATTTATGCAGACTTTTGGATACAAGACCAAGAATATCGCGACCCTGATACAGGACAACTATTTGACCGTGAGGCACTTAATGCCGAACTTGAAAAAATAGAAAAGCCGGCGGGTATTTCTAACCCTAAAGATTTCCGAAATGAAATAGTGAACTTTGTACTGCGTGCCCGTGCGCACAACAACGGTAAAAACCCACTATGGACAAGCTACGAAAAACTACGCACGGTTATTGAGAAAAAAATGTTCTCTAATACCGAAGATTTGCTCCCCGTAATTTCGTTTAATACTAAAACGTCTGCAGAGGATCAGCAAAAGCACGAAGACTTTGTGAACCGTATGGTCGAAAAAGGCTATACACAAAAACAAGTTCGCTTGCTTTCTGAGTGGTATTTACGGGTTAGAAAATCGCAATAACCTTCATAGTCGTAGTATATAGGAGGTCAATATGGCGCATTTTATAGATAGGCGTTTAAACGGAAAAAATAAAAGTACGCTTAATCGCCAGCGCTTTATTAGGCGCTATAAAAAGCAAATTAAAGAAGCGGTTTCAGATGCGATTAACAAGCGCAGCGTTACCGATTCAAGCTCTGGTGAGAGTATTTCTATTCCACAGCGCGATATCAGCGAACCCACGTTTCATCAAGGGCAAGGCGGGAATAGAGAACAAATTCACCCTGGCAACGATCAGTTTTCTACAGGTGATAAAATTGAGCGCCCTACAGGCCGACAAAGCGGCGGTGCCGGTGAAGGTGACGCCAGCGATTCGGGCGAAGGGCAAGATGAATTTGTATTTTCGATATCAAAAGATGAATACCTTGATTTACTGTTTGAAGATTTAGAACTTCCTAACTTACAAGAGAACCAGCTTGATAAGTTAGTGCAAATGAAAACCCATCGCGCAGGGTTTTGTAGTGATGGTATGCCTAGCAATATTGATATTGTCCGCTCATTACAAGGCTCGCTTGCACGGCGTGTTGCCATGAGTGCAGGTAAAAAACGCCGTTTAAAAGAGCTCGAAGAACAACTTGCTCTGCTGCTTGCTGGTCCACATAACGATAAAGCGGCAATTGCTTTATTACAAAAAGAAATTGCAGCATTAAAACTACAAATTAAATCGGTCCCGTTTATTGATAACTACGATTTACGTTTTCGTAATTACGAAAAGCGCCCTCACCCCACCAGCAAAGCCGTGATGTTTTGTATTATGGATGTGTCAGGCTCAATGGATCAGCCAACAAAAGACATGGCAAAGCGTTTTTATATTTTGCTCTATCAATTTTTAACGCGCAGCTATAAAGACATAGAAGTTGTTTATATTCGCCACCACACACAAGCAAAAGAAGTAGACGAGCAAGAGTTTTTTTATTCCCAAGAAACTGGCGGCACTATTGTTTCAAGTGCACTTAAATTGATGAACGAAATAATAAAAGAGCGTTATCACGCAAACGAGTGGAATGTATACGCCGCACAAGCCTCTGATGGCGATAACTGGGCGGACGACACCCCGCAGTGTGGTGAAATTTTGCGTAATAAGCTCTTAAGCGCAGTGCGTTATTTTGCTTATATTGAAATAACTACTCGTGCCCATCAAAGCCTATGGCGCGAATATGAATCTATAACACACAGTCATAATAATTTCGCCATACAGCATATTCAAAGCGTTGAAGATATTTACCCTATTTTCAGGGAGCTATTTAAAAAAGGTCGTCAACAGCAAAACTCTGCATAGCCCAAAGCGAGGTAGCATTATGAAAGACAAACGATTGAGTGATGGCCCAGATTGGACCTTTGATTTATTAGATGAATACCAAAGTGAAATTGCCCGTGTTGCAGCTCACTACAGGTTAGACACATACCCTAACCAAATTGAAGTGATAACCGCAGAGCAGATGATGGATGCTTATTCAAGCGTTGGCATGCCTATTGGCTACAGCCATTGGTCTTACGGTAAGAAATTTATTCAAACAGAGCAAAATTATAAGCGCGGACAAATGGGCCTTGCTTACGAAATAGTGATAAATTCAGACCCTTGTATTGCGTACTTAATGGAAGAAAATACCCTACCTATGCAAGCGCTTGTAATGGCACATGCATGTTACGGACATAACTCATTTTTTAAAGGTAACTACTTATTTAAAACCTGGACCGATGCTGGCTCAATTATTGATTACTTGGTATTTGCTAAAAACTACATAAGTCGCTGTGAAGAAAAACACGGTATTACACAAGTAGAAGCCCTGCTCGACTCATGTCATGCATTAATGAATTACGGAGTCGATCGCTACAAACGTCCACAACAAATATCGTTATTTGAAGAGCAAAAACGTCAACAAGAGCGTGAAGACTACCTTCAATCGCAAGTAAACGAATTATGGCGAACTATTCCTGAGCAACAACAAGAAACCAAAAAAAAAGTACGCCATTTCCCTTCTGAACCCCAAGAGAATATTTTATATTTTATTGAAAAAAACGCCCCATTACTCGACTCTTGGCAACGTGAAGTTATACGTATTGTTCGTAAAATTTCGCAATACTTTTACCCACAAAAACAAACTCAAGTAATGAATGAAGGTTGGGCAACTTTTTGGCATTACACCATCCTTAATCACTTATATGATGAGGGAAAACTCACCGACTCTTTCATGTTAGAATTTTTACAAAGCCACACCAACGTAGTTTATCAGCCACCTTATAACAGTAAGTATTATTCAGGCATTAACCCATATGCTTTAGGCTTTAATATGATGGTTGATATTCGCAGAATATGTGAGCACCCAACTGAAGAAGATAAACGCTGGTTTCCTGAATATGCAGGCAGTAATTGGCTAGATACACTGCATTTTGCAATGGAAAACTTTAAAGATGAGAGTTTTATTAGCCAGTTTTTATCGCCTAAGTTAATTCGTGATTTTAAATTATTTACTATTATTGATCATACTAATAATCCCCATTTAGAAATTGGCGCAATACATAACGACAATGGTTATAAAGCTGTAAGAGAAGCGCTCTCAGCGCAGTACAACTTGAGTAATCATGAGCCCAACATTCAAGTATATGACGTTGATATTAGAGGTGACCGTTCACTAACCCTACGCTATGTACCTCATAACAACATTCCTTTAGCAAACTCGCACGAGGAAGTACTTAAGCATCTTTACAGATTATGGGGCTTTAAAGTAAAACTAGAGCAAGAGTCAAATTCTGGTGAGGTTTCAATGATTGGTCAATGCCCAATAGATGACTCTCGACACACAACACAATAATGAAGGGCAATAAAATTTTTATACTGATTGGGTTTGCTCAGCAGATTGTAAAAAACACCCTATTATTAACCCTAAATTCTGGATATAAAAAATGACGCTTAAGCGTCATTTTTTATATCTTCGTAGGCTATTACTTTATTTCGCCCTGTATTTTTAGATTGGTACAGTGCTTTATCTGCAGCCTCTATCCAGCGCTCATGATTTTTAAAATCATTACTGCTACCAGCCAGCCCTATACTTACCGTCATTGTTATTTCAAAGTGTTTATACTTAACAGGGTTAGTTTCAATCAATACCCTTAAACGCTCAGCAAATACAAAAGCGCCTTCTTTATCTGTATCAAGTAATGTTACTGCAAACTCTTCACCGCCATAGCGCCCTGCAACATCAGTTTCGCGCAGCGTCGTACGTAGTAAGTTAGATAAATGACGAAGCGATTCATCACCACAGCTATGGCCATATTCATCATTTATTTTTTTAAAGTGGTCAATATCAAACATTAATAATGTACTACAGCCACCACTTCGCTTAACTCTCAAAAACTCTTGGCGTAGCGTACCTTCCCAGTGTCCACGGTTTGCAAGCTGCGTTAAGCTATCTGTTTGACTTACTTGTTCTAATTTTTTGTTTAACTCTTCAAGCTCTTTTTTATTTACCGCGACATCTGTTACATCATACAAAATAATACAAATATGGCTAACTTCGCCCATCGTATTTGTAAGAGGGATAAATGTCGCATTTTGATACATGTAATCAGCTTTACCAGTAATAGGTCTATAATTTTTAAACCTAAAAATGTATGGCTGCTGCTCCCAAATCGTAAAAGAGCGGTTTTTTAAAACAAAAACCGATTCTGATTTACTTCTAAACCATTTTTCGTCTATTGCTGGAAATAAATCAAATAGGTCTTTATCTTTTACTGCGCTTGGTAGAAGCCCTGAATGGTTTTCCATAAAACCATTCCATACACACACCTTATAATCTCTATCAAGTACTACAAGGCCTACATCAACGGTATTAAACATATCCATTAACCAATGGATCTCATTCATTTCTAAATCAGCGGCCATAACTTAATCTTCTAATAGGTAAGCAACTTTGTATTTCAAAGTTTTAAGTGAATCTTCAGTAAATAACAGCATGAGGTCGCAATTTATATCATGGTTTTCAATACCGTAACTAATTTCTATTGCAAGGGTGCGTTGCCAACGTGACTTGTTTGATTTAACCAACTCAGATACATCTCTGTGTTGGCCAAGTACAATCGGGTGCCCTTGACTAAATGACATATCGAGCTGTTTTGAAAGACCCGTTAAAATAGCGCCTATCAAAATATTACTAATATCCATAAGCAGCTCAAGTTCAATTTTATCGTTTAACTCGCCGTCATAATTCATCAAAGAAGCTATTTCTTTAAAGCTTGAATCATTTAAAAGTAATAGCGCCTCGCCCGAAATGCCACCGCCAATAAAGCCCTGACACACACCCGATGTAGCTGCATTATTATCTATAGACTGCAGCGCCATATCGAGTTCATTAACTTCCAAAATATTCACATTAGGAATTGGGAGTTCTACGAACACATTAAGAAGACGTGCAAGTAAATCCCCAGCCTGTCCCATAGCAACGTTAGTGAGTTCTTGGTATATATCCCGAACATCAGGGTCGACTTGCTCTCCAAGCGAATGAGAGAGACGCTCACGCATGGCTTTATCTTTTATTCCATGATGTTCGATTATATTGGCTAGTTTTTCGGGGGAGCATGGTTTTTGAATAAAATCGATAGCACCCAGTTCAAGCACTCTTTGATGTGCACTTGGCTGTATATCACCAGAGACAACAACAGTGAGTATGTTTAGCCCCTGTTCTTTCATAGCGATTAATACTTCATACCCATCCATTTCAGGCATGTTTAAATCGAGAAAAAGTATTTCTGGTTCAATTAACTTTATTTGCTTTATGCAATCAACGCCGTCGAGTGCAAATTCAACTTTAATATCCCAATCTTCAGGTAATGAACGAGCTAGCTGACGCCTAGCTAATTTTGAGTCATCACATATTAGTACCGATGTTGACATATTATCTCTCTGTTTCTAAACCAGTAATGAGCATTAAAATCATTTTATGATGGTTTTTATTTTTATTATTGAAGATATATTTTGTAACTTCATGTTAATCAAAGTTTAGCACAGTTACAATTTTTATATTGCAGAACTAATCCCAACTTCATCAGAGCGGTATAATCTCTTGGTTACTATAGCGCAGTATAATACACTGACGCCCATTGCGTTAATTTAAAAGGAAATACCTTATGTTACGTTCACTTACCTTTGCTTTGAGCGCATTTTGCTCTGTGGCTATTGCAGCCGATTACCCAGAAAACACGCTAGACATAGGAAAAGTATCTGCACAAGGCAAACCAGTCACTTTATTAGGCAAAGGGATCTCTGTTGGAGATAGCGCGCCAAATTTCAAAGTAGTTGATGACAACTTCATCCCTGTAACGCTTGAGGATTACAAAGGCCAAGCTGTATTGATAAGTGTAGTGCCAAGTCTTGATACAGGTATTTGTAGCCTGCAAACTAAGCATTTCAATGAAAAAGTAGCCTCGCAATTTCCAAGTGTTGTAATGCTAACAATTAGTGCTGATTTACCATTTGCTCAAAAGCGTTTTTGCAAAGCTGAAAATATCGATAAAATCACTACGTTATCAGATTCTGTTTGGCGCGATTTTGGCCAAAAATACGGATTGATTATTAAAGATATGGGCTTATTAACGCGAACTGTATTTATTTTAGATGAAAGCCATAACGTCATTTATAAACAATTAGTTAGTAGCCTTTCAACTGAACCAGAATACAACAGCGTAATTGAGAAACTTGAAACGCTGTAAAGCCGATTAAATAGCATTGATTAAGCAATGCTAAACAGCCTTAAAACAAAAAACCGCCAATTGGCGGTTTTTTAATGTGCTTTTATAATTAACCTAAAAGCTCACCAAGTTGTGAACTAACAGCTTCAACAGCTTGTGTACCATCTAGTTTGTGGTATTGAGTATTACCAGCAGCAGCTTCTGCTTGGTAGTAATCAACTAATGGCATAGTTTGCTCGTGATAAATACCTAAACGTTTACGTACTGTTTCTTCAGTATCGTCAGCGCGAACAATTAAGTCATCTCCAGTTTCGTTGTCTTTACCTTCCACTTTTGGTGGATTATATACAATATGGTAAACACGACCAGAACCAGGATGAACGCGACGTCCGCCCATACGTTCAACAATCACTTCGTCAGCCACGTCAAATTCAATAACGTGATCAACCACTACGCCATTTTCTTTCATCGCATCAGCTTGAGGAATTGTGCGTGGGAAGCCATCAAGTAAAAAACCTTTCTCACAATCAGCTTTAGTAATACGCTCTTTTACTAAACCAATAATAATATCGTCAGAAATTAGTTGACCAGCATCCATTACTTTTTTTGCTTCTAAGCCTAATGGCGTGCCCTCTTTAATTGCTGCACGTAACATGTCGCCAGTAGAAATTTGTGGAATACCGTATTTGTCCATTAAAAACTGAGCTTGAGTACCTTTACCTGCACCCGGCGCGCCCAAAAGAATAATGCGCATATTATTGTCCCCTAGTATGGATATTTATTTTAAAGCCTGAATTCTTCCACAAGCGCCGCCGATACTCAAGCAACTTATACTAATTGATGAGTTGTTGATGTATTTACAGCGCATTAAAAAAGGGAGCATACGTTCCCTTTTATTTAAAGTATATAATTTACACTTTTATTAACTAAATAGTTAACTGACTACTTGCTTAGTTCAAGCATTAGTTTGTTTAGGCGAGTAACAAATCCTGTTGGATCTTTAAGTGTACCGCGCTCTGCAAGTAATGCTTGGTCTAATAAAACATGTGACCACTGTGAAAATTTATCTTCATCTTGTTCGTCATTCAAATGCTTAACAAGTTGATGCTCTGGGTTTAGCTCAAACACAGGTTTTGCTTCTGGGGCTGCTTGACCAACAGATTCCATTAGCTTTTGCATTTGTGAGCTCATGTCGTTGTCGTCGCTTACAACACATGCTGGAGAATCTGTTAAGCGGTGCGTAAAGCGTACTTCTTTAACGTCATCACCTAGTGCTGTTTTAATACGCTCAACAAGGCCAGCCATCTCTTTTTCAGACTCTTCTTGCGCTTTTTTAGTCTCTTCGTCGTCCAGCTTACCTAAATCTAAATCACCACGTGTGATTGACTGTAGTTGCTTATCAGCAAATTCAGTTAAGTGGCTCATCATCCACTCGTCAACACGGTCACTTAGTAACAATACTTCAATCCCTTTTTTGCGGAAAATCTCTAAATGAGGAGAATTTTTCGCAGAAGTAAATGTATCAGCTACTACATAGTAAATTTTGTCTTGGCCTTCGTTCATACGCTCAACATATTGCTCAAGCGACACATCTTGCGTTTCTGAATCAGTATGAGTAGACGAAAAACGTAGTAGCTTACATACGGCTTCTTTATTTGCCGCATCTTCAGCTGGGCCTTCTTTCATTACTTGGCCAAACTCATTCCAAAATACTTGGTAATCGTCAGCTTTGTTTTTAGCCATACGCTCAAGCATTTTAATAATGCGCGATGTACACCCTTTACGAATAGCTTGCGTTACTTTGTTGTCTTGTAGAATTTCACGAGATACGTTTAGAGGTAAATCGTTTGAATCTAGTAAACCTTTCACAAAACGAAGGTAGCTTGGCATGAACTGCTCAGCATCATCCATTACAAATACACGTTGTACGTAAAGCTTTAAGCCACTTTGACGTTCACGGTTCCATAAATCAAAAGGTGCTTTTTTAGGGATGTATAAAAGGCTCGTGTATTCAGTTTTACCTTCAACCTTATTATGTGCCCAGCTAAGTGGATCTTCCCAGTCGTGGCTTACGTGCTTGTAAAACTCTTTGTATTCTTCATCAGAAAGCTCTGACTTATCACGCGTCCATAATGCAGTTGCACGGTTAATGCTTTCCCACTCACCTGGTACTGCTGGAATTTTTTCGCCGTCTTCGCCTTCAGACTCTGGTACTTCTGCTTTAAACATTTGTACTGGTGTAGAAATATGGTCTGAGTATTTAGTAACAATGCCACGTAAGCGGTAATCGTCAGCAAATTCTTTTTCTTCATCACGAAGATGTAAAATAATGTCGGTACCACGACCTTCTTTTTCAATTTCTTGAAGCGTGTATTCGCCTTCACCTTGAGATTCCCACTCGTAAGCGGTTGTTTCACCGGCTTTACGTGTACGAACAGTTACTAAATCAGCAACAATAAATGCTGAGTAAAAACCAACACCAAATTGACCAATTAATTGTGAATCTTTACTTTGATCACCCGTTAAGTTTTTGAAAAACTCAGCAGTACCCGACTTTGCAATAGTACCCAATGAGCTTATTACTTCATCACGTGTCATACCAATACCATTATCAGAAATGGTAATTGTATTTGCTTCTTTATCTGCGCTAATACGAACACGTAAATCGGCATCACCTTGGTAAAGGTCGCCTTGAGATAGCGCTAAAAAGCGTAACTTGTCTGCCGCATCTGATGCGTTTGACACAAGTTCGCGTAAAAATATTTCTTTATTAGAATAAAGAGAATGAATCATTAAGTTTAATAATTGTTTTACTTCTGTTTGAAAGCCTAATGTTTCTTTTTGTGCTGCAGTCATTTATATATCTCCAATTTGCAAAGTGTCTGCGTTATGCACTTAATATGGGGTGAGGTGTTAGAACTTCAAGGGAAAAATCAAAAAAAGGTGAAACGAAAAAATAGAATATCTCGTTTATCTAAAATGGGTGCGGACAATTAATATGAATCTTTTCACCTGTTGTTGGATGTTCAAAATATAAATCGCTGGCATGTAATTGTAAGCGTCCTGCCATGTACTCACTTTGCGCACTTTTATATAAATCACAGCCTAAAATTGGGTGCCCTATAAACTGGCTGTGTATTCGTAATTGATGGGTACGTCCGGTAACGGGCGTAAATTGCACTAAGGTTCTGCACGGTTGTTTAAGCCGCTCAAGCACACTGTATTCACTCACCGCTACTTTGCCCGTCGTTTGGCAAATTTTAACTCGCGGAAAAAGCAGTTTATCTTTTGCTATTGGTGCAGTAATTTCCCCCTCATCAACAGCTAAGCTACCCTCTAACATGGCTACATAACGCTTTTGGATAGTACGCGCCTGAAACTGTTTATTAAGATGCTTTGATGCTTTGGCGTTTAATCCAACAATCATAATGCCCGATGTACCCAAATCTAACCGATGCGGTAACTTAGCCTCAGCAAATGCGGCTGTTAACTCTTTTTGACCATTTACTAAACGGTAATGTACTGAGTCCCAGTTAAGCGGATTCTTACCAGACAAACTTAATAACCCACTGGGTTTATTGATCAGTAAAATATCATCATCTTGATATAATATTTCAATAAACCCGTCGCACTTAGGCGCTACAAAGTCATCAACAATCATTTGTGACTCTACTGGTGTATCCAATATTGAGTTAGCCATTAAATTAATCAATATCTTTTGAATGAAGTGCTTTTAAAGCCAATACTTGCTCACGTAAACCGTCTGCTACTACTTTGTCAGCGACAATCGGGGTACCTACTGCAACCGACACCAAAGACCATTTTAATCGTGGTAGTTGCCACTTAGCTTTTCGGCTAAACATGCTTCCCCACAAGCCCCCTAAATGCACAGGAATAACGGGCACAGGTGAGCGCTCAATAATGCGCTCGATTCCACGGCGAAAAATATCCACTGAGCCGTCACTGGTTAGTTTCCCTTCAGGGAAAATACCAACAAGTTCGCCTTTATTAAGCGCAGCAGCTACTTCGTCAAACGCTTTTTTAAACGCTTCCGGATTGGTTTTTTCACTGTTAATGGGAATAGCTTTGGCCATTTTAAATAACCAATGTAGGGCTGGCGAATAATAAATAGGGGCAAATACCATAAATCGGATAGGCCTTGGTGATGCTGCTAAAATAAACATCCAATCAACAAAGCTCACGTGATTACACACTACAACCGCAGCGCCTTCATCTGGAATATTACTTTCACCTTTTGTACGCACTCTGTACATACAAATAGCTAAAATATATATAATAAATCGTAAAAAGAACTCTGGTACTTTGGTATAAATATAAACAGATATAAGCAAGTTTAGCCCAGCTAGTAACAGTAGCAACTCTGAAATACTCCACTGAAAAACAGACAGCGTAACAATACTTAAAACAGCACTGCCCACCATAAACAGTGCATTTAATACATTGTTAGCCGCTATAACTCGTGAGCGACTCGACTCTTCAGTACGCTGTTGAATAAGCGCATACAGCGGTACAGTGTAAAAACCAGAGCCAATACCAATGCCCGCCATCCATACAAAATGCCACACCATGTCGCCAGTTTTTAATAACTGCTCAAGCGTTAATAATTCAAGGTTTTGAGGTAAATAAGAGCTAATAGCGCTCTCTTGGCTCAGTAAGTATAAAAACAAGGTAATTAAAATAGCGCCAAAAGGCACAATTCCTAATTCTATTCGAGAGCGAGAAAGCTTTTCACACAATAACGAACCAATAGCAATACTTAGTGAAAACACAACAAGCGCGCTAGTTACAACCAGTTCATCGCCGCCCATTGTGTGTTTTACATAATTTGGTAGGGACGTTAAAATAATTGCGCCAATTAACCAAAACCAACTAATCCCAAGTACTGATTTACCAACAGATTCTGTTTGCGAATTAAGTGCTGAAAATACGTTTTTTGTGGATGAAAATATATTATAGGTAAATTTTAAGTTAGGCTCGTTTGCCTCACTAATGGGTATAAAGCGACTGCTCACATAACCCATAACAGCCAGTACTAATACGGCAATACTTATAAGCGTAGGCCCTACTGATTGAGTAATATAATAGGTGCCAAAAATTGTACCAATTAATATTGCTACAAACGTGCCTGATTCAACCAAACCATTCGCTTTTGTTAATTCGTTAGGGGCTACGTGCTGCGGTAAAATAGAGTATTTTAATGGACCAAAAAACGTACTTTGTACGCCCATTAAAAATACGGTGGCTAGCATCAGCCAAACATACTGCGTTAAAATCGAGACTGCCCCTACAACCATAATAGGGATTTCACATAGCTTTACGATTCTGATTAGTTTGGATTTTTCTGTTTTTTCAGCTAGCTGCCCCGCCATCCCTGAAAATAAAAAGAAAGGTAGGATAAATAACCCAGCAGCAATATTTGAATAAAGTGCGCCATCAGCAAGCGTTGCAGCCTGGAATATCAATAGAATAAGCACTGATTGCTTATACACGTTATCGTTTATCGCTGAGAAAAACTGCGTAATAAAAAGCGGTAAAAAACGCTTACTACCCAGTAATGTACCTTGGTAGGGTTGATTATCTTTCATTGTATTCCTTACTAATTAGAGACATAGCCCAAAAATATATTATACCAATTTTTTTAATTAAATGATCTATTTTGAGGGCGGAAAAACGTGTTGATAGCTAGGCAAAAAATTCGCTATTTAGTTGTTCTAAATGAGAATTTTTTAACGCAGGTAGCGACACGTTTAGCCCCGCAAAATGATTAAGTATTATTGCGGATTGGTATTAGATTGCTTCTAAGCTTACCTTAAAAACAAAAAAGCCTACATAATTTAATCATGTAGGCTTTTATAATATCTTTTCAAATAGTGACTTAGAGTTAGTCTTGTGTAACTAAACGCCTGCCGCTAAAAGCATGCATAAGCGTTCTACCATCTACTAAATCAAGCTCGCCCCCCACAGGAATACCGTGAGCGATACGCGAAGCACCTACTTTATATTTATGACAAAGCTGAGCAATATAATGAGCTGTAGTATCGCCTTCAACGGTAGGGTTAGTCGCTAAAATAACTTCATTAATACCGCCTTGAGCAAGTTTTTGCTCTAAAACGTCTAAGCCAATTTCTTTAGGGCCGATACCGTCAATTGGCGATAAATGACCCATTAAAACAAAGTATAGCCCTAAGTACTGACCCGTTTGCTCAATGGCAAGTACGTCAGTAGGCGATTCAACAACACATAATATGCCGCTGTCTTGGCGTTTTGTACTTAAACAAATATCGCACTGAGCTTGTTCGCAAAAAGTACGACAAGACTGACAATGCCCTATGGCTGTCATTGCTTTAGTCAATGCATTGCCCAGCTGAGTGCCTCCCTTTCGGTCGCGCTCAAGCAAGTGAAAAGCAATACGTTGCGCTGACTTTGGACCAATGCCCGGTTGACAGCGCAGTGCTTCTATAAGCTGATTTAAACTATCTGAAAGTTGCATTATTTACTTAAAACGGCATTTTCATACCTGGTGGTAATTGCATACCGCCAGTTACTTTACCCATGCGCTCTTGTGTTTCTTCAGCAACACGGCGTACAGCATCGTTACATGCTGCTGCAAGTAAGTCTTCAATCATGTCTTTGTCGTCTTCCATAAGGCTTTCATCAAGCTGAACACGACGTACATTGTGGTTACCAAGCATGGTTACTTTCACTAAACCGGCACCGGCTTCGCCAACAACTTCTAATGTTGCGATTTCGTCTTGGGCTTTTTGCATGCGATCTTGCATTTGCTGCGCTTGCTTCATCATGTTGCCCATTCCACCTTTAAACATAACTTTCTCTCTTTCTTTTAATACATTAATTAACATGAACATAAGGGCGATTGTAAGTAATTACAATGCCTGAATACTGTTTTCGTCAATTTCGGCGCTAAATACTTGCTGAAATTGTACTATGTTTTCATCAGATGTGATCACATCGATTGCTTGTTGATGACGACCTGCATCAATTTTTTGCTGAATAAGATAAGGAGAGTCAATAACTCCCTTAGCAAAATTAATACTTAACGACACGTTATGCTCATAAATACTCGACAATGCGGCATCTAATCTTTGGCGAAGCATCGGTGTATCTAAATGCTTTTGTGATTCATCAACGTCTATATGTAAACTGTTGCCTTGCTTGGTAAATATTGAATGCAATGCAAATTGGCGCATACGACCACCCAGTCCCATACGTTTAATTAAATAAGCCCATTCATCTTGTTGGTGTGCAAATCTAATTTCACTAATTGGGCTTTGAAAATCATCAGGGGCAGGAATACTTACTTCCTCTGGCACTATTTCAGGCGCTTTTTGAGGGTTTATTTGCTCAAGTAATTCTGGCGCAAGATTTTCAGTAATTGTTTGGTGCTTTGCTTTAAAATCAATCTTACTAGTTGGCTTTATGTTGGAGTGATTATGTGCCTGAGTTTGGCCCCCTGTTACTGGGAGCTCATGCTTTTTTTCACTCTCACCTTCGCTATCAGTCGCCCAAGGAGGGATATCGCCAGACGCAGTACTTGAAGGGCTATTAAGCTTACTTGCACTTGTATCTGCACTACCTGGATGAACACTTTGGGCTTGAGGCATTCTTGGATGCTGTTCTGGCTTTTTAGCAGGCGCTTGGCTTGGCTGCACTGCTACATTATTTGCAGATGTACTTGTACTCTTGCCTGATAACCTACCCGCACCCGATATGTTTCTGTCACGTAAAATACGAGCAATGGCAGATTGCGCCTGCGCTTCTTGTTCAGCTATTGGCGTACTTGCATTGTGATTTGTTAAGGGCTCTGGTGAAGACTCTGAGTTTGCAGTAGGTGCAGGCTTAAAACCCTGATCTACAGCGCTACTCATTATATCGTCAAACTGCGAAGCTAACGTTTGCTCAGCATCACTATGTTGCATGTAAGCTTCATCTTCACTTTGGCGCTGGGCTTGAGCATCCGAAACAACATTGGTTTGTGGTTGTTCATTAGCTGAAGCCTGTTGTTCAAAAGCGTTTTCACTTTGTTGAACCGGTTGCTCTACTGCAACTTGGGCAGGCTCATTATTACTTTGTACGACGTCATTATTCGATGTCTGAGCAGCAACATTTGGTAAAGGCTCTATCTCAAGGGATTTAGTCTGCTCTGTATTGCTAACTGGCTTAGTATTATTTACAGGGACACTACTTTGGCTAGCTACAGTGTTTTGCGATGTTTTATTTTTATTTAATATATCTCGCAGTGCATTTGCGCGGCCTTGTTTATTTGGGGCCGGCTCTTCGTTTACTGTGTGTACAGTTTGTTGAGCGTCTGTAGGCTTAAATGCTAATAATCTTAGCATTATCATTTCAAAACCTAAGCGAGGCTCTGGTGCCCATTGTAAATCTTTTTTACCATTTAACAGTAACTGATAATAAATTTGAATTTGTTGTGGGCTCGTATGTTGTGCAACATGAGCAATATAATCTACATTTTTTTCATCTAGCCCTGCCGCTTCTGGCACTAACTGGGTTAGTTGGGTCAAATGCGTAAGTGCAATTAAATCATCAAGCAATGCCACATAATTAGGATTACGACTTGCCACCTGCGCAATCTCATCCATTAGCGCAGCGCCATCTTGTGCAAGTAATGCTGCAAGCAAGCTTTGGCTATAATGAGTATCCATTAAACCAAGCATTGTTTGTACTGCTTGATTATTAATATCACCATTTGTTTGTGCGATAGCTTGGTCGGTTAAGCTAAGCGCATCACGCATACTGCCATCAGCTGCTTTTGAAATAATGCTAAGTGCATCGGTATCAAAGCTAAGCTGCTCTTGAGTAAGTACGTGTTCAAGCTGTGTTTTAATCTCACTTTGCGACAAGGCATTTAAGTTGAATTGTAAACAACGAGATAAAATAGTAACGGGTAGTTTTTGAGGATCGGTCGTCGCCAATAAAAATTTCACATGCTCTGGTGGCTCTTCAAGCGTTTTTAAAAGCGCATTAAAGCTGTGCTTAGAAAGCATGTGAACTTCATCGATTAGGTATACTTTATAACGTCCACGTGTTGGTGCATATTGAACGTTATCGAGTATTTCGCGGGTGTCTTCTACTTTTGTACGAGAAGCCGCATCTATTTCGAGTAAGTCAATGTAGCGCCCTGCTTCTATATCTAAACAGCTGCTACATTGGCCACACGGATTTGCAGATATACCTTCGTCGCAATTTAAGCTTTTAGCAAAAATACGCGCAATAGTAGTTTTACCTACACCGCGGGTTCCAGTGAATAAATAAGCGTGATGCAGTCTATTTTGTGTAAGCGCATTTACAAGCGCTTGCTTAACATGAGACTGCCCAACCAATTCATGAAAGGTTTGAGGACGCCATTTTCTCGCTAGAACCTGATAACTCATCGATTACTCGCCTTCGAATTCAACCAATTTTAGGATTTTAATACCCATTTTTTTGATGCGCTGCTCGCCACCAAGTTCTGGTAGTGATACAACAAATGCAGCATCTGTGGCTTCGCCACCTAGTTTTTGAACTAATTTAGCGGTGGCTTCAATTGTGCCGCCAGTTGCTAATAAGTCATCAACTAATAATACTTTATCGCCAGGTACAATTGCATCAACATGCAGCTCTAGCGTGTCTTCACCGTACTCAAGTAAGTAATCTTGACGAATAACTTCGCGTGGTAACTTACCTGGTTTACGAACTGGAATAAACGGGATGCCTAATGCGTAAGACAGTGGTGCACCAAAAATAAAGCCACGTGATTCTGTGCCAATTATTTTAGTAAAACCCTGATCTTTATATTCTGCGATAAACGCGTCAATAGTTGCTTTAAAGGCTTCTGGATTTGCCATTAAAGTGGTTACATCGCGAAACATGATGCCCGGCTTTGGATAATCAGCAATTGTAGTTATGCTGTTTTTGATAATTGCTGGTGTTACTTGAGTCATAATTTTAACTGCTCAATTGTTTATATTACAAAGCAGGTGATTATAACCTTAACTAACCTTTAATTGCGAGTTTGGCGTTACTATAAAAGAAGTATTAACTATGGGGGGTAATTAAAATAAAGTGGTTCAAGGCTGAAGTAAGCAACAGCCTTAATAAACGCTATGCATTTTAAGTTAAGCTAGTGATCCAGCCTAATATTGCATTTAAACAACCAATTCCTGCAAATACAGCTAAGAAAGCAAGAAAATAAGTAGCGTTGAACGGATCTTTAAAGTCTTTATCATCTGACATTGGTACAACCTTTTATTAAGCACGACAAATAAGGCTGCCATAATAGACGATGTAAAATCATCAATAAAGACCTTAATCTTGATTTTTTGTCACAATTACACCGCGTTCAACCATTGCATTGAGGGTAACCAATGCGCCTTGAGCAATTTGCTCTGCATTAAATTGTGGTGCATGAGCAAATACCTGTTGGCAAACGTCGTCAAATGTCGCTCCATCACTTGCCTCAATAATTGATAGTAATAAAGCAGTCATCGCATTCGTAGCCAGAAATTGAACGTCATCATCTTCATCTCTATATACAACAAAATAATTAGGCTGAGGTGATGGCTCTTTTGGTTTAAAGCGATTGCTAATATTTTGAACCGGAAATTGATAACTTAAATTTCTTGCCGTTTTCGATAAATACAAAGCAGAACTAGTAAGCGCTGTTGTTTGTAATTTTTGCTCTTGCTCATCTTCGTGTGCAATCGATACATCTAGCTCTACCCATTCATAATGTGCAAGTTCTAGCATAAACACGGGATCGTATCTTTTCATTTTATAATCACTTGATAAGTAATTAATAAACTCCCCTGCTATATCTAAAAAGTACGGCGAATGACAATCATATTCGCTAAAAAATTTGCGTACAAGGACCAGCCATTGCTTGTCTGTATATAAGGTTTTTAATACCGGAAAACCTGATGATATAAAACCTTCAATGTTATTAAAAAATAGGTCGCGATAAATGGCCATACGTCTGTCTTCGATACCGCTGGGCTTTTTATTTTTTTTAGGCTCGCGAATATGCGCCATAAATTCGTTTTGTATTTCAATAAAGCTCATAACCAGGCACTCTTTTAATATTTATAAAGACTTATATTAAGCTCGTTGTTTTGAAACCGTTGAAGTAATGTGTTTAGCTTGTAGCTCATGAATTATATCTAACTCTTTGGTTAAAATATTCATGGTAGGAATATTAAAATCGCGCTCAAGCAAGGTTGGAAATACGCCATGCACTTCATATGCTTTATCCAGTAGCTCCCACACAGGATCAATGACATCAGCACCATGTGTATCAACTATTAAGTCATCAGCCTCATTATAATGGCCAGCAACGTGCCCATAGGCAATACGATTAGAAGGCAGCCCAGTTAAAAACGATTGTGCGTTATAGCCATGATTAATCGAATTCACATAAATGTTATTCACATCCAGTAAAAGCTTGCAGTCTGCTTGCTCTAAAATGGTATTTGTAAATTCCAGCTCTGACAATTGCTGTCCAGGAGCGCCATAATAGGAAACATTTTCTATCGCAATTTGCTGCTCAAGTATGTCTTGTACTTGTTTAATACGAGGGACAACATGTGCTATAGCATCTTGTGTAAACGGAATAGGCATTAAGTCATACATATGGCCTGTACCGGAGCAGTAACTTAAGTGC
The DNA here is from genome assembly GCF_011378625.1 of Pseudoalteromonas sp. c7(2019). NCBI lineage: Bacteria > Pseudomonadati > Pseudomonadota > Gammaproteobacteria > Alteromonadales > Pseudoalteromonadaceae > Pseudoalteromonas > Pseudoalteromonas sp. c7(2019). Next base: position 128,259 of record NZ_WTKS01000005.1, read on the forward strand.
TCACTGTAAATTTTTATATTGTGCTCTTCAAAAAAAACTTTTAAAGACTTAACAAATTCAACATCCAGTGGTTCGGGTGAACCGATAGACAGTGATAATCCATGACACACAAAATTGTTTGCATCTGTTAATGTTCTAAATTGCTTTTTAAAGCGCCCACCTAGTTTTAACCAGTTCTCTGGCGCAACTTCCAAAAAATCTACTTGATTAGGTACGTGTTCAAGCAGTTCATCAAGCATTTCTCGTCGTAGGCCAAGGCCCACCATCCCGAAATCTGTACTCTGGATTTGTGTCATAACTACCTCTAACTTATCAAAAAAGGGCCTTAAGGCCCTTTTAGCATAACTTATTTAGAATAAGATATTAACGACCGCCACATTTACCTTCGCCGCACTTACCTTCTTTTTTAGTTTTTTTAGCATCGCCGCCGCATTTACCTTCACCACATTTGCCTTCTGTTTTAGCTTTTGCATCTTTTGCATCGCCACCACATTTACCTTCACCACACTTGCCTTCTGTTTTAGCTTTTGCATCTTTTGCGTCGCCGCCACATTTACCTTCACCACACTTGCCTTCTGTTTTAGCTTTTGCATCTTTTGCATCGCCGCCACATTTACCTTCACCACACTTGCCTTCTGTTTTAGCTTTTGCATCTTTTGCATCGCCGCCACATTTACCTTCACCACACTTGCCTTCTGTTTTAGCTTTTGCATCTTTTGCATCGCCGCCACATTTACCTTCACCACACTTGCCTTCTGTTTTAGCTTTTGCATCTTTTGCATCGCCGCCACATTTACCTTCACCACACTTGCCTTCTGTTTTAGCTTTTGCATCTTTTGCATCGCCGCCACATTTACCTTCACCACACTTGCCTTCTGTTTTAGCTTTTGCATCTTTTGCATCGCCGCCACATTTACCTTCACCACACTTGCCTTCTGTTTTAGCTTTTGCATCTTTTGCATCGCCGCCACATTTACCTTCACCACATTTGCCTTCTGTTTTAGCTTTTGCATCTTTTGCATCGCCGCCACATTTACCTTCGCCGCACTTACCTTCTGTTTTAGCTTTTGCATCTTTAGCATCGCCGCCACATTTACCTTCACCACACTTACCTTCTTTAGCGTCTAGTTGGTAACCTGTCACTAATTGTTGAAACTCAAATGGGTTGGCTTGTACATCTGCAGATACAAAGCTTGCAGAGCCAACAACTACTGCACCTAAAGTTAACGCGATTGTATTTTTTTTAACTGTATTCATTTTGTGACTCTCTTTAATCAAGTATTGTAAATCTCAGCAATAAAAATGTATTTTAAATTGCTTGTATGCTTAAGTAGACCTGTACAAGAATAAAAACTTTCATTTATTTTCATAATATTTACTTTTGCGGTTTCTACATTAAATATGGTTGGTAATTACAGATTTATCAATGTGTGATTTACAGGTAAACTATGCGTCCAGTTTTTTATCAAAATTAATCACTTTATGAAACTTGTTTTAGCACCTATGGAAGGTGTCGTTGATTTTAAAATGCGCCAATTACTCACAGACATTGGTGGGTTCGATTTGTGCGTTACCGAGTTTGTAAGAGTGGTTGAAACATGCTTACCTGATAAAGTTTTTCATCGATTTTGCCCTGAACTACATAATAATGGATTTACGCGAGCAGGTACTCCTGTGCGTGTTCAATTACTCGGCCAAGAAGCAAATCCGTTAGCCGAAAATGCAGTAAGAGCAATTGCTTTAGGATCTCATGGGGTCGACCTTAACTTTGGTTGCCCAGCAAAAACCGTTAATCGTAGTCGAGGGGGTGCTGTACTGCTTAAAGATCCTGACCACATGTATACGATTATTAAAGCAGTCCGAGATGCTGTAGATGATAAACATGAAGTAAGTGCAAAAATTCGCTTAGGCTTTGATGATGACAGTAACAGCCAAGAAATTGTTGATGCTGTGGTAAGCGCAGGCGCAAATAGTGTAGCTATACACGCCAGAACCAAACGTGATGGTTATAACCCGCCAGCTTATTGGGAAAAAATTCCACCAATAATAAAAGATAAAAATATTGCCGTTGTTGCCAATGGTGAAATTTGGCAAGTTGAGGACGCAATGCTTTGCCAAAAACGAAGTGGATGTACTGATTTGATGCTCGGTCGTGGCGCCCTTTCGCACCCTGATTTAGCAACAAAAATTAAAGCTCATGTAAATAATGAACAATATGATGGCCTTCAATGGGAGCATATTATTTATCACTTAATCCACTCTGCTATTCATCAAGACCCTGCAAAAGATGAAAAGTATTTTGCTTCTCGTACAAAGCAATGGCTAGGTTACCTTAAACGCCAATACCCGCAAGCGATCGATTTATTTGATGAAATCAGGCGTTTAAAAAGTAAAGAAGATGTGGCAAGCGTATTAAATAAATACGCCAAAGCACCGCAACTTGATTCAAATCATAACGGCTAACCTAAAGCCTCTAGATAATATCAGTATAACGTGAAGCCAATTTAATAAGGTTGTACTGATAATGCATCATCAAAAAAGACTAAACGATGAAATAGCACAAATTAAATTAAATATATTAACTATGCTTTCTAAATCAGCCTACCCTACACATCAGCATTTAATACAAATTTTAGATAATACAGCAAACAATGAATGGTTAGACTGTGCAGCAGAGAAGCTAGGTCCTGAGTATGCGTTTTTGATCAGTCGCATGACTAAATTAGAAGCAGCGGTCAGCCAAATAGAAATTGGGCAATATGGCTACTGCTGCGACTGTGAAGAAAAAATACCAGCCAAATCACTTGAACTAGATCCCGCAACCCAACGGTGTACAAAGTGCGCACAATAAGCGCACTTTCAAATCATTATATAATTTGTTGTATAAAGCTAAATGATTGCCCTGGGTAGAGTATTATATCTTCAACTAAATATTGAGCCTCTTCTTGGGTGATTTCTAAGCGTTTCATAAGATTCACCTTTGCCTGTGGCAAAGTCCACGCATGGTAATGAATGCCAATATCTGATTCCATCATTGCAAGCATCAATGTTTTATCTTTATCAGACATGTTCATATTGCTCGCCATTGCAGGTAAGTCTTGATAATCAGCCTGCCAATCAAGCCCTTCAATTAATTTTTCATTCGATAGATACTGCACTAAAAACGATTTTTTATGAGAAATAGACAATTTACTGTCGAATGCAACACGATCTAATACTTTTATATTTTCATTTAAAATAGTAACCCACTCTAGCGGTGAATGTACTTCGCCACTAAAGTAATTTAGTTTGCTCTGATACCACTGTGACCCATTTGGCAGGCCTCTCAGACCAACACTACCTCTAGGCTTGTAACTAGCTAAATAATCGCTAAAAGCTCTTATATGACTCTTAAGCGCTGGTTGAACGTCATTACTACCTATCGCACTCAATACATAGCTTTGTAGTAGTGTGAGCTCAATTTTATTCAGCTTTAAATTGCTTTGTTTAGCACTGTCTAGCGTATCTTGGGTTAACTTAAGCCAAGTAATAATATTATCCGGCGTACTTTTTGAACCCTCAAAAGCAAGCATGTTTTTTAATACGTCTACTTGAGCCGGCCAATTAAAATAGCGCTCAGGAAAGCGCTCTGCAATAACCAAGTAGTTTACTTGTGCAATTTGATTGAGATTAAGCTCCATACCCATTAGGTTCTGATAAATAGTATGACGTTTAACTAAATACGCATCAGAAAAGACCAATTGCTCTTTAGTAATCCTATCGATTTTTTTAGCGTCTGGTTGTACAAGTGCCATGTTTAAAGTTTTTAAAGCAACTTGTGCGTCTTCAAATGACTCATAAGGTTGAGGCTGCTTTGAACATGCAGCTAAAAATAAGCACAGTAGTAATGAAAAAGAGAGCTTTTTATACATAGTAGTTCCAATAAAAAAAGCCCCAGAGGGGCTTTTTATAAGTTGCTTTAGCTAATTAAAATTAAATTTTAACACCGTTGCGAGCGGCTTTATCTTTAATATATGTAGACCAACCTTTTGCAAACTTACGTGTGCGAGGGTCATCCATAGCTTTAGTAATTGCAGCATATGCTTGCTTATACTTACCTTGATAGTAATACGCTTCAGCTAAATCTGAATAAATAGTACCTTTTTTGTCAGAGCCAAGCTCTAATGCTTTGTTCAAACGAACAACAGCAGCACTGAATTTTTCAGATTGTAAAAGTAATGAACCAGCTTTACGGTAAAGTTCAGCGTCGTCATCAAATTTAGCAGCTTCTTCGTAGTACTTAGCAGCTTTTTCTAGATCCTTAGAGCGATGATAGTTACTAGCAATCGCGCTAACATTCTGCTTTGTACGTTTTACTTTTTCACTCTTAACGGCCTTTTCTAGCGTTACAGCTGCTCTAAAAGGGATCTCGTTTAGAGAGTAAAAGTTAGATAAGACTTTATACTCAACTTCATTTTCAAAGTAACCGTTCTTGTAAGCAACTTCCATCGTTGCTAAACCTTTTTGATAGTCTTCGGTTTGTAGGTAATATTTACCTAAGCTAACCCAAGCTTTTTTATCATCAGGCCATACACGAACAATCTCTTCGCCAATCTTAACCATGTTTGCATAATCTTTAAGTTCAAAGTATGCACCCAGTTTTAATTGGTAAGGACCTTTATTAGGTTCTTTTTGAAGTTTAATTGCCTTATCTGCTGGTTCAAAAACATCACGAAATTGCTCTAACTGATAGTTAGCTTGGGCAATACGCGTGTAAACCGTAGGATCTTCTTCACCGGTAAAATCCATCCAAGTAACATAAGCTTTTTTGGCTTCTTGATACTTTTCTGTGCCAGCGTATAAATCACCTAACAGCTTTAGAGTTTGTTCTTGATCAGCAAAGTTTAAAACATCAGGGGCAACTGCTTGCTTAGAGTACTTAATCGCTTCGTCATACTTTTCTTTTTGAGCGTACATGCTACCTAAGTAACGATTTACGGTCGCTTTATCAAAGTCATTCGAAGGTTCAATCTCTCTAAGCAAAACAATTGCTTCATCAACTTTTTCTTCGTTGTACAAGTCAAATGCTTTAATTACCTTTTTACCAGTACGCTCGCCCATGATTTTAGTTTTTGCTTTTTTACGCTCTTCAATCTTTGCGTAATCTGGCGCTGCTAAAACAGATGCACTTAAAGTAGCACCCGACACAGACATAAGAATCGCAAGAGCAGTTACTTTAGAAAAATTTCTCATTACTCGCCTCCTTAGTTGCCTTGGTTAAGTTTAAAGTCTAATTGAACTTGTAAACCTGGTTGTTTCTGTGGTTTTCCGTCAATGATCTTAGGACGGTACTTCCACTTACGCAGTGCGCGTTTAGCTTCACGGTCAAAGATACGTTTTGGATCTGCGTCAATTACTTCAACGTCAGTTACTCCACCTAACTCATCAATTGTGAATGAAAGTTGTACCCAACCTTCTTTGCCATCACGTGCTGCTTGCGTTGGATATTTTGGTTCTATACGAACGATAGGTGTCGCATCACCATCTCGTCCAAATGCACCAGGACCACTTAGTCCACCAGCTGAACTACCAACATCAATGCTACCCATGTTAAATGACATAGCACCAGGGTTTGGATTATTATTTTCCGGCTGTGGCGGCTGCGGTTTAGGCGGCTGCTTTGGCGGTGGTGGAGGAGGAGGCGGTACACGCTTCCTCTCCTGCACCTTAGATTCAGGCGGATTCGTCATTATTTCGACTATGATCTGCTCTTTTTGTTCCGTATTACGGTCAGCCCCACCAGAGATGAGGAAGGCCATGAAGTAGAACAAGCCGAAAGTAACTGCCCCACCTGCAATCAGTGAAAACAGAAAACGAATCATTACTGATCTCCAGCTATTGAAATTCTAAGGTTGTCACCCGTCGCTTTAATCTGGTCCATAACTTTAACCACTGTGCCGTGTTTAGCTTCTTTATCAGCTTGTATAATCACAACTTCAGTAGGTTGTTCTGCTAATAAACTTTCGATTTTTGCTGAAATACGTTCAACATCAATTTGTTGTTTATCAACCCAGATTTCGCCGTTACTACGAATAGCAATAAAAATGTTAGCATTTTTTTGCTTAGTAGCTTGGGCAGCTTTTGGTTTATTGACCTCGATACCAGCCTCTTTAACGAACGATGTAGTTACGATAAAGAAAATAAGCATGATAAATACGATGTCAAGCATTGGCGTCATATCAACCGCTGCTTCTTCTTCTTCACGAAAACGTTGTTTACGTGCCATATTTAATTCTCTCTCTAGTGATGAGGCATACTATCAATAAGTTTGGCTTTCACCATTTTAGCTTTTGTCTCAAGACGTGAGCTAAAAAATACTCCAGATAGTGCCGCAACCATTCCAGCCATTGTTGGGATTGTTGCCATTGAAATACCTGATGCCATTAAGCGTGCATTACCCGTACCCTGGTTGGCCATGGTTTCAAAAACCGAGATCATACCAGTAACAGTACCAAGTAAGCCTATTAAAGGACAAACAGCTACTAATGTCTTAATCAACAACATACGCTGATCTAATTTTTCAGACGCTTCAGAAATCCATGCTTCACGGATTCTGTGTGCGTACCAAGACGTAGTGTCTTGGCGGGCATCCCACTTTGCTACAATTTCTTTCGCTGTGCGAGGAAACTCTGCAAGTAGAAACCAATAGCGCTCAATCATTAAAACCCACATCAGAAAGAGTGCTATCGCGACCACGTATAAAACCTGGCCGCCTGTGCCAACAAAATCCCTGATAGATTCCCATATCTCCATCAGGACTAGCATTAGGCTTTCTCCTTCTCCGCGTGAGTAGCAACGATACCCGCGCTTTGCTCATCAAGGATGTGTAATACCGACTTACTACGACCAGCTACAAGAGCATGAAGTAGAATTAGTGGTAATGCAGCAATTAGACCTAGCGCTGTAGTTACAAGTGCTAGAGAGATGTTACCTGCCATGATCTTCGGATCACCCGTACCGAACAATGTGATTGTTTGGAACGTTAAGATCATACCGATTACTGTACCTAGTAGACCTAGTAATGGTGCGATTGCAGCAAGAATCTTAATTATGTTGATACCAGCTTCGATGCGTGGCGTTTCACGTAGAATCGCTTCATCAAGTTTAAGCTCAAGGTTTTCAACATCTTGGTTCTTGTTGTCATGGTACACTTTAAGAATACGACCCAGTGGGTTATTTGTATTCGGTGTAGCAACATTTTTAAGCTGGCTCTTAATCTTACTAGTAGTAAGTGTAAGGTCAACAAAGCGAATTAGAGTAATTAGCATACCTAAAGCTAGTAAAGCTGTAATGATATAACCAACTACGCCACCTTGATGGAAGTATTCCATAAGTGTCGCTTTTTGAGTGTTGATACGTAAGATAGCACCACGAGTCGGATCGATATAAACACCAGCGTAGTTATCTGGTGATGTATTTTCAAGATCAGTGATACCGTCTAAAATATAGCTATCAGGCTGTTTACCTAGAGGCTGAATAGACTTTGTTTCTGGTGAATAAATTAAGTAACCATCGTCTGTAACTAAGTTAAAGTTACCGATACGCGTTACTTTCTTCATTGACGGGTTACCGTCAAGACCAGCAACTTCAGTTTCAAAAGTTGAAACTTTAGCTGATTCAGTCATTTCTGTTTGAAGTGAAATCCAAAGCTCTTCAAGTTCACGAACAGTTGGAAGTTCTTTAGCAGCAGCTAATGAACGTAAGATTTCTGCACGGCCAGGTTTCTCAGCACTAACTAGTGATGCTTCGATAGAACCGATAGCGTCTTGAGCTGCACGACGTACAACACCAAACATCTCACCCAAAGTACCTTGAGCACTTTGAAGAGCAGCTTCTTTTTCAGCTAACGTGTTTTCATTTTGTGCATATTGCTTAGTTAAGCTTTCACCACGAGACTTCTCAGAAGCAAGTTGGCTTTTAGCTTTATTAAGTAAAGATTGCTTGTCAGCACGATCTGATAAGAACTCTTGTTCACGTTTCTTATCGATTTTACCTTCAGAGATACGCTCTTGCTTTACTTGCTCAAGTATTTTATCTAGAGCTCCAGTATTTGCATGTGCATTTAACGCGGTACCTGCAGAAACAGTTAGTACTGCGGCAACAGCAAAACCTTTAAATAGTTTCTTCATTATTGATTACTCCGCGCCAAAGATAGGTAGTTTAACAAGTTCTAATGTCGCTTGCTTACGCGCCATACGAATAACTTCTTTAACAGGTTTTAGGTATTCTTCACCTAATTCTTTCCACTGTTTAGTGTTGTTATCCCACACCCAAGCATGTTTCAAGTCAAAAGACTGAGCAACGTAAGTAATACGACCTAACTGACCGATATCAACGTTAATACTTTTGCCATCAACTTCTAGTGTACCTTGTGAAGCAGATACAAGTGAGCTGTATGCTGTTTCAATAGTGTAAGCTTCAAGTACTTGACGGAATTTTTCAGACGTCGTTACAGACGCAGAAACCATGATTTCACGTAGTCTTTCAACACGTCCTAAACGCGTCTCTAGATTAAATGGAACGTCCGCTTTGATGAATTGCTCAAGCGTATCGATCATGCGATACATCAAAGGCACAACGTTTTGTTTCGTGTTATCAATCGTAGCGATTTGACGATCAAACGATTCAATAGACGCGTTTTGGCTATCAACCAAGCGCGACACGTGATCGTTATACACTTTCATAAGTTCAGTCTCATCAACAACGCTACGGTACTCAGCGATTAGCTCCTGAGTTTGACCATATACATTGTCAATTTTAGTTTGAGACTTAACCGCAGCCTTTTGAATTTGTTGACCTGCTTTTTGCACGTCATTCAAAGGATCTGCAATCACATTGCTGCTTGCAAATGCAAATGCGCCAACCAACGCAGTTGCTACAAGACTCTTTCTGATTTTAACAGACATAGTTCCCAACCAATTAAGTAATGTTACTTTTATAATTTAATTATCCTCCGAAGAGAACAACCCTGATATCTTTTAATAGATATCAACCTTCCAATAATGCTAAATGCAATTAGCGCTGTCAACTTGATGTTTACTAATCTCTGCAAATAAATAGCTAAGTTAATGCTTAAACAAAAGTACTAGCACACAACTGTTAACATTATTGCAACTAAGCTTTTGCTTAATATTTCGATTAAAGCCTTTTGAAGGGGTGTATTTATTCGCATTGTACTGACATAAAACAACATTATTGCAACATTTAGCCAAAGCTGAATTCGCACTGAAAAAAAACAAAAAAAAATATAGATAGATATGACAAAAGTTATTTTTTAAACGATTTCAGCACATTTTATCTCCCCAATAACACTTCATCTGAAAAAACAAACCATTTGTCGCACAAAAAAACAACACTGGATAATCTCTAATACCGCCCAGCTTGCTTTATGCACGCAATGCCTAAAGCCATTTATAAAACGTGTTTCCCATAAATAGTAATAATAAGTTTCTTTTAGCAAGGCCTGAAATAGCCAAATAGTTTTCGATAATTAGACGAGTTACATTTACCGCTTTAGAGTGCTCATTAATACTATTTAACAGTTAAATTTATTTAGTAACAAAGTTAATCACAAAAAGCTGCTCAACTTTAATAATAATGGACTATAAATGATGCCTAACGCTTCCATAATAAGCTATCAGAGGCCTATAGAGGTTCCCTTGCCCATTTATAGTTAAAGTACAAAACTTCAACCTGATTGCAGTAGCAAGACTTACACTAAAATTTACACAGATTGTTATTTGGCATCATTTTTATGTATATAAGTATCAGATCAGTTGGATAAATTGTAAGGGATGTTTTAAATGCGATAGAAAGTGGTTCGATTGTATAAGTTATTCAGATAATTGAATTTTGGGTTTGTATTAAAATAGAAGATTTAAAAATATATGAAATTTGTGTTCAAGGATTTAAAAAGAAGGATTTTATTAATTATGTACATAGAGAGGAATTATGGTGAAACAGAGACCTGCTTCACCAAGATGAACTAGAGTTCACATAATAAATTATGCTGCTTCTACGTTCTCAGCTTCAGGGCCTTTTTGACCTTGTTTGATGCTGAATGTCACTGCTTGACCTTCGCTAAGAGTGCGAAAACCAGAACCAGTGATTGCGCTGAAATGTACAAACACGTCAGGACCATTTTCTTGTTCAATGAAACCAAAGCCTTTAGCTTCGTTGAAAAACTTTACTTTACCAGTAACCGACATACTAAATTTTCCTGTAAGTCAATAATTAAAATTCAGCCATATTATTATGGCAATATCCTCCCTGAGTCAATGCTCAAAAATATGGAGGTACAGTACAGGAACAAGTAATAACCTAACCGGTAACCTTAAACGCAGCACAATATCCGTAAATTCAATACATAAAAACTCAAAGCAAGGTAAGATTAACACATTATATTTTTTTTCGCTCTATTAATTGGGAATTATTTATTAAAAATATAAATTTGTTTTAAATCGCCTTTAACTGACTAATTTCTAAGCAAAAACTATAAAGTATTATTGTAATATATATTGCTATAAACGCGTATAAAAGCCCTCTACAACAGCAATACTGTCAAATAACGCTTCAATAACATCAAAAATACAAACAAAAAAGCCGCTTTAAAAATTAAGCGGCTTTTGGTTTAAATATAAAATATTAACTATTTAACAGACCAATCAATAGTATCTTCTGCTTTTATAGGCACAACTTCAGAGTCGCCTAGGGTATAACTTGCAGGTACGTCCCATGGTTTTCTTTGTAATGTTATTGTATCGGCATTACGCGGCAACTCATAAAAGTCAGGACCAAAGTGGCTTGCAAATCCTTCAAGCATGTCCAAAGCTCCTGCGTCTTCGAATGCTTCAGCGTATAACTCAATAGCGGCATGGGCCGTATATGCACCAGCACAACCACAAGCAGCTTCTTTTTTATCTTTATAATGTGGTGCAGAATCAGTTCCTAAGAAAAACTTTTTATTTCCACTTATAGCTGCGGCCATTAATGCTTGCTGGTGAATGTTACGTTTGAGGATTGGCAAACAGTAATAATGTGGGCGAATTCCACCCGCTAACATATGATTACGATTATAAAGTAAATGATGAGCTGTAATTGTTGCTGCTACATTGCTAGGTGCATTAACTACAAACTCTACTGCATCTTTAGTTGTAATATGCTCTAGTACAATTTTAAGTTCAGGAAAGTCACTTACCACATCCCCTAAAATCGTCTCTAAAAATACTTTTTCACGGTCAAAAATATCAATTGATGAATCAGTAACTTCTCCGTGTACTAACAGCAACATACCTACTTCTTGCATTGCTTTTAAAACCGGGTAAATATTTTTGACTGATGTAACACCCGAATCAGAATTGGTTGTAGCGCCAGCAGGATAAAGCTTTGCAGCTACTATTTTGCCCGTTGCTTTTGCTTTCTCTATTTCATCTGGTGTCGTTTTATCAGTAAGGTAAAGTACCATTAATGGCTCAAAGGCACCTTGTGGGCCTGCTGCCATAATACGTTCTCGATAAGAAAGAGCGGTATCAGTACATGTTGCCGGCGGAACAAGGTTTGGCATAATAATAGCGCGACCCATGTATCTGCTAATGTCTCGTACAGTATCCTTTAGCTGGTCGCCATCACGTAAATGTACATGCCAGTCATCTGGGCGAGTGATAGTAAGGGTTGTTACAGAGTTTGTATTATTGCTTGTCATTACTTTGTTCCAAGGCTGAATTTATCCGATCATAGGCATATGATGTTTTCGAGTAAAGATTTTATTAAAAATAATGCATATGTTGATGACATTACCGAGTTGTGTAATTAAAGCTTAATACTCCAATTCAATTGGGATTAGCTATTGTTATTACTTACAATTAATTAAAGTCATTCGTCATAATAATTTACAGCCAATTAAAACCACTCATCGCTTTATTTTGTACAAAATCCAAGATTAGGTTAACTTAGCTACGTATTTAAAAATAAAAAGAATAATATAAATTGCCTATGTCTTACAAAAATAATGCCTCAAGAGCACTTGAGATAAAAACTGATCAACTGAGTATAATTAATCAATTTTCATCAAGCTTATTGCAACTAGACACACTAGACGAGCTATTTGAGTATGTTACAACGCACGTTGTTAACCGTTTAGGATTTGTTGATTGCGTTATTTACCTTGCCGATAACAATGCTTATACATTAAATCAAGTTGCATCGATGGGTATTGCTCACGCCCGAGACAAATATCAAGCCGAACGTAAAGTAATACGTTTTAGTGAAGGAATTACTGGAGCTGTTGCAACTACTGGTAAAGCCGTAGTTATCGATGATGTAACAAAAGATAGCCGTTATATCGCAGATGAGCGCCCTGCCCAATCAGAACTATGCGTCCCTCTTATATATAAAGAACAAGTTTTAGGTGTTATTGATTGTGAGCACCCTATTAAAGGCTACTTTACAAACGCACACCTTGAAATTCTTACAACAGTTGCCCACTTACTCAGTGCTAAAATTAACCAGGTAAATACGGTAAATAACTTACAAAAAACAGTTGAGCAACTTAACAACGCACAAAAATTAGAAAATAGCTTATTACAAATAGCTAACCTAACCTACAAAGCTAACGACTTAGATACCTTCTTTGAAGCCTTGCATTCAATTATCAATAACTTACTTCGTGCTGATAACTTTTTTATCGCTTTATATGACAAAAAAGTAGATATACTTGACCTTGTTTATATAGTCGAAGAAGGCATAAACACTAAAACACATCAAAAAATATCTAAAGAACAGCTAAAAGACACTGCTTCATATTACCTACTGCAAACAGAGCAAACCTTATTACTCAATAAAGATGCCTTTCAAAGTCATATTGATAACGGTGATTTTAAAATGGTAGGTCGACAATCAGAGTCTTGGTTGGGTGTTCCATTTAAAACAAGTGATCGTATAAGCGGTGTTATTGTTGTACAAAGCTACGATAAAACACTGCAATACAACGAACACGACAGCGCTCTTCTAACTTACGTAAGTCGTCAAATAAGTATGGCAATTGATAGACAACTAGCCCGACAAGAGCTCGAGCATAAAGCATTGCATGACGAGCTTACCGGCCTTGCTAACCGCTCATTACTCATTGAGAGAATAAAGCATGCTATTTTACGTTTAACGCGCGCTAAAAAAAGTACTAGCCATGCCCTGCTGTATCTAGATTTTGACCGTTTTAAAAGTATTAATGATTCGCTGGGGCATGAGGTCGGAGACCATTTTCTTATAAAAATATGCGGCTTAATTAAAAGTACAGTACGAAGCACCGATACATTTGCTCGTTTAGGCGGTGATGAATTTGCTATTTTCATGGAAAATATCACACATAAAAACCAAGTTAATGAAGCTTTAAACAGAATTAAAAGCGCATTAGCAAAACCTCTAAATGTAGATAGCCACTTACTTCAAGCCTCTACTAGTATTGGTATTGCCTATACCGACAACATAAACGATCAAGCTTATATATTACTGCAACAAGCTGATGCTGCTATGTATGAAGCAAAATCCACCGGGCGTGGACAGGTTAAGTTTTTTAATAACACGATGCGTAAAAAACTTAAAACCCATGCGGATATCGAAAACGACTTGCAACACGGTATAGAACACAACGAATTTGAACTCTATTTTCAGCCAATTTTTACAATTACCACAAGTGAGGTTATTGGTTTTGAAGCACTTGTGCGCTGGCATCATCCTAAAAAAGGATTTGTACCACCTAATGACTTTATACCGATAGCTGAAACTACAGGGCAAATTATAAATCTTGATTTACATTTACTTGATTTAGCCGCTCAGCAGATTTCTAATTGGCACCAGCAAGGTCATCGCTTTTTGAAAGTAACGGTTAATGTATCGTCACGACATTTTGCAAGCCTCGATTTTGTAGCGCAAATACATTCTATTTATAATAAATACCAATTACCTCTGGGTTCTTTATGTTTAGAAATTACCGAATCAGGCTTAATAGAAAATCTAGAACTCGCCACTCAAATAATAGAAGGTCTTTCACCTTTAAAAGTAAAATTGTGCCTTGATGATTTTGGAACGGGTTATTCAGCACTGGGCTACTTGCACCAACTGCCTATTCATATTTTAAAAATAGATAAAAGCTTTATTGACCACCTACAAGATTCCACCAACCCACTTGTTGAAGCCATTTTATCACTTGCGCAATCATTAAAACTTGAAGTTGTTGCTGAAGGGATAGAAACACTTGAACAATTAGCCATTTTACAATCCACCGCGTGCGACTATGGCCAAGGTTTTTTAAAGTCAAAACCGGTCACAGCCAAAGAAGCCATATTACTTATTAATAAGCCTTTATAAAAAGAGCCAGCGAGTTGGTCGCTGGCTTAGGTATTACGTATATACTCATCCATTAAACTAAAGCTAAAAAGCAAAATGACTTTAGTTTTTAAACCACAACCTAAAGTAACCATTCCCCACCCCACACAGTTATTTATATAGTCAAAATTCACACTGAGGTGAAGCACACCGCAATCGATATACTTAAAATACAACATGAAGCAAACTCATCTAAAACTCATCAAACCAGTTTTTGAATGACTTTTATCGTTACTAATTCTAATATTTTCGCGATTCATAGCAACAAACTGCAATAAACCACAATAAATCGCAAACTTTTAGCCATCTAGACGTTGAAACGTTTTTTGTATAGGCGTAGTATGTGGTTAATCTGAGCTGAACTCACTTTTCCCATGAGAATTTTTAAAGATGATTGGTATTAAACATTTAAAAACCATAGCAACCCTAAAAGAAACAGGATCTTTGGTTAATACAGCACGAGAGTTATTTTTGACACAGTCTGCTTTATCTCATCAAATCAAAGATTTAGAGAATAAATTAGATTGCCAATTATTTGAGCGTAAAACTCAACCAGTCCGCTTTACCCCTCAGGGAATGCTATTACTTGAGTTAGCTCACGAAATATTACCAAAAATGGAAGCGACTAAATGCCGTTTGAAAGAAAGCTTAAATCAGCCTATTTCTCAACTGCGTTTAAGTGTGGAATGCCATGCATGTTTTCATTGGTTATTGCCTACTATTAAAGAATTTAATAACTTTTGGCCTGATATAAAAATTGATTACGAGCGCGGCTTTAGTTACGACGCTATTCCTGACTTACTAAGCGATGAGCTCGATTTAGTTTTAACATCTGACATACGTGAACCCGACACATTAGAGTACGCGCACTTATTTGATTTTAAATTGAAGCTTATTGTGGCACCGGATCATGAACTTGCTAAAAAAGCGTATGTAACAGCGCTTGATTTAAAAAACGAAACTATTATTTCATACCCTATCCCGCGTGAACGCCAAGATATATTTAAGCATTTCATTCAAAATGCACGTTTTGACGGTACGTTAAAAACGGTTGATCAAGGATTACTTATTTTTCAACTAGTAAGTGCCGGCATGGGCGTTGCCGCTTTACCTGATTGGCTAGTTACACCTTATGAAAGCCAAGGCTTAATTAAATCAATTCCTTTGGGCGCTCTTGGCCTTACTCGTCCTATGTATTTAGCGATGAAAAAAGACATGAAAGATAACCCTGTTTATCGTCACTTTTTAAATACGTGTAAGCTAAATAACGGTCGATAATCATCAATATAATGAGTAATATCGCTGTAATTAACTCTACAGCGTTTAACTCTTATGTTTGTTATTAAAAAAATGATTGGTGGCTTACTTATGCCACTGCCTCTATTTGGTTTATTTGCGTGCCTGATGCTCCTACTCGCATTTAAAGGCCGCAAATCAGCTCTCTTCTCATCTACTTTAAGCTTAATTGTATTACTTGCATTGAGCACTCCCTTTATCGCCAATTTAATTATTCAAAATAATGAACCTGCGTCGCTTGCATTTAATACCCTAAAGCATCCAAAAATAGACAAAATAGTTGTACTAGGTTGCGATATAAACCCAAACCCAGCACTCAGTGCTAATAATCAATTAGGTAATTGTGCGCTAACGCGCTTAGTCGAAGGTGTAAAACTGGCAAAGCACTACCCTAATGCAGAGCTTATAGTGTCAGGCGGGGGTTATAAAAATACCACTAATAGCGGGCTTATGTATCAAACGGCAATTAGTTTAGGTGTTAATAAGAGCCGTATATTCCAAAACCCAAAAGCAATGGATACAGGTGAAGAAGCTAAGTTACTGGCATCAAAATTAGTCGACTTTAAGGTTGCACTAGTAACATCTGTACTGCACATGCCACGCGCAAAAGACTTATTTAATGCTCAAGGTATTGAAGTCATAACCGCAGCCACTGATTATCATAATTTTGCAGCGCTGCCGTGGAGCAAACAGTTTATTCCCAATGCTCATGCCTTACTTGTGGTTACGCAATACAGTCACGAAGTAGTAGGAAACACATGGATAAGTTTGCGCCGCTGGATAGATCCAGAGGCACTGTAGCTCATTTCGTCTAACTAACCTGAACTCTAGATAATAAATCTATCTCAAGTAGAGTTCAGGTTAACTAATAGATAGCCTAGTTAAACTGGGTTATCTATGTCTATAAATGTCACATCAAAACCATGCTCTTGAGCAAGTAACTCACCCAGAGCTTTTACACCATAGCGCTCTGTTGCATGATGCCCTGCGGCAAAAAAATCAATGTTTTGCTCACGAGAACTATGAATTGTTTGCTCCGATGCCTCACCCGTTAAATAAGCATCAATGCCTTGCTCTGCAGCTAAATCAATATACCCTTGCCCACCACCGGTGCACAGTGCAATGGTTTCAATTTTTGTTGAACGTACTAAGCTTGTGAGCGGGGTTCGATTTAGCACTTTTGCAATTTTATCTGCAAAATCCTCACCACTTAATGGTGTTTTTAAACGCCCTTTCATTGCTACGCTATTTGAAGTTGGCTCTAGCCCTGTTTCAATTTCAATATCCAATAACTTTGCAAGTTGCGCGTTATTGCCAACTGCTGGATGAATATCGAGTGGTAAGTGATAGCCAAATAAATTAATATCGTGTGCTAATAACGCACCTATACGACGCTTTTTCATTCCCGTTATTGGTTGGGATTCCCCTTTCCAAAAAAATCCATGGTGAACTAAAATAGCATCTGCTTGCTGCTCAATGGCAGCATCTATTAATGCTTGACTTGCGGTTACACCCGTCACAATTTTTTTAATTTCGTTTTTACCTTCAACTTGTAAGCCATTTGGGCAAAAATCTTTAATTAATTGAGGTTTTAAAATGTCATTTAGGAGTTGGTTAAATTCTCTACGTTGCATATAACTTACCTTACTTAGCACTGAATTTTGTGCAAATTTTGGCGTTTATAGCCCTAAAATGGAAGGAAAATCGCAAAAAATTGAAAAACTGTTTTAAAATAGGTATAAATACCTCTTCTTTATCTGTGTTCACAACGTATAGGGTCTCTGATGAGCAAACTAGACAAAACAGAAGTGTTATCTGCCTTTGAAGCAGCGTACGAAACTGCCAATGGTAAAAAACCTGAAATCACAACTAAACCTGGTTGGTACAGCATTGATGGCGGTAAAAATTTACGCCTAGCTGACGTAGCAGAGCTTACTAAAAAGTTAAACTCTGGTAAAACAACTAAAACGAAAAAACCAAAAGCAGCTGCGCCTGTTAAAGCACAGAAAAAAGCGCCATTCACTGTTGTTACCGAAAACGAAGAAGGTTACACAGCGGAAGAACTTTGGATTGTAATTTTAGCTCGTAAAGATCATGACTGTCGCTTACCGCGCGGTGTTGTTTAATCAACATTTATGATTTTTAAAAGAAACCGCGTTAAGCGGTTTTTTTATGTGCGCGATTTGCTAAAAAATATCTAAAAATTATATTAATTATCGTCTTCCAACCTTAATTGCACATTTAATCAAAAAAATAGAGCCTTATAAGTTGAGTAAGACTAAAAAAAGCGGCTATGTAGCCGCTTTCAAAAGATCAAAATAAATTATAACTTTTCGAAGTAAAGTGGTTCGCGCTCTTTTTTACCCATTTCACTCATTGTCTCTGCATTGAATAATCGACCATTGATCATGGTGTAATCTACTTTATCCGAATCTCGAATATTTTTAAGCGGATCGCCATCTATAACCATTAAATCTGCCAGTTTGCCCACTTCAAGCGAGCCTACGTTTTTATCAAGCCCTAAATACTTAGCCGGATCAATTGTCGATGCACGTATAGCTTCAAGTGATGTCATTCCGCCTTGTGCAAACATCCACATCTCCCAGTGTGCACCTAAGCCTTCACGCTGACCGTGAGCACCTAAGTTAACTAATACACCTAGGTCTTGTAGCTCAGCAGCAACGCGTGCGTTATTAAAGTGATTATAGTGATGATCGGGCGCTTTAATGCGGCGCATAGAGCGTGGTAATAATTGATTTTTTGGCACAAATTTACTTAAACGCGGGTGATTCCACACATCAGTTTTATTGTACCAGTAGTTCTCACCCCAAATGCCACCATAAGCCACTACAAGTGTTGGTGTGTAACCTACATCACTTTGCGACCATAACTGCTTTATATCGTCATATATGTGCTCTACAGGGATTGAATGCTCAATACCTGTGTGTCCATCTACAATCATACTTAAGTTATGTTGTAATAATGAGCCGCCTTCAGGGACAACCATCATTTCAAGCATCCGGCCTGCTTCAATAACTTGTTGGCGCTGCTCTCGGCGTGGCTGGTTATACGATTTAACACTAAACGCCCCTACTTTTTTAAGGCGCTCTAAATGAAATTTAGCATCGTCTAACGAGTCAATATGCGACGTATAACCTGGCATATTTGCGCCATATAAAATAGTACCCGTTGAGAAAATACGCGGGCCAACAATCATGCCTGCCTTTTGCATTTCGCTTGCGGTAAATATTTCTGAGGTATCGTTTGATGGATCGTGAATTGTAGTTACACCCAGCGCTAAACCTGCAAAGTTTTTCCAGTTTTGCTGAGGTATAATTTCGTCACTTGCTTGCGAGCCATGTGCATGAGCATCAACAATACCAGGCATAATAGTTTTACCTGTTACATCAATAACCTCAGCACCTTTAGGAATGCTTATATCGCTGGCTGTACCAATTGCTTTAATATGCTTGCCATCAGTGATAATTACACCATTTTCAATAACCTTTTCGCCGTCCATAGTTATAATTTTTGCACCAGTGAGCGCAATCATACCTTTAGGCTCTGCCATTTTTTTACTGAAACCGATATTATCGCCACTTTTCACTTTAAAGTCGGCATCTTCGGCTTTGTTAATGGCAAACATCCCCTCAAGGCTTGCATGATAAAGCTCAGGCCCTAATGTCCAATAAAGTTTGTTGCTCTTAGCACTCCAGCTAATGTTTTCACCAGCACGTACCGATAACTGCTCTATTGGAAATTGACTGTCTTTAGGCCCAATATTAATTGTTTTACCACTTTGAACAAACGGCGTTACAAATACTTTAAATCGCTCAGCAAAAGCCAGATATTGCCCATCTGGTGATACTCTAAATTCAGTCGCATGCTCTGACTCGTATAGTTTGCGAACTTTTTTACTTTCAAGCTCAACTACACTAAGCGTTGGTTTTGGCCAAGGACTCATTATAAAAACGCGATCGTTTGCATCTCCAAATTGTGGTTGATAACCACTTTTTGAAATAAGCTCACTTTTACCGCCTTTTGCGCTTACGCTATAAACCCCCGGATTAAGTGACCACTTAGGGTTTAAAATACTGCCCCCCGTGGCTTTTCGATAAACAACCGTTTTCCCATCTGGACTAAACGTAGGCTCTACGTACTTGCCAGGCTCTTTAGTTATTGTATCGCCACGACCACTGCGCACAGACACAACCCTTACAGACCCTTGTTTGTTGTCATCCCATGTGGTGTAAACTATTTTTTTACCATCGCGAGAGTACTGTGGAAATAATTCGTAATGATCAGTTTGCTTTGTTAAACGCTTAATTTTACCCGACTCTAAATCGCGTTTATAAATATGCCCAAGCGCTTCAAAAATTGCCGTTTCGCCATCGGGGCTTACTTGCACATTACGCAGCATTTTTACATCAAACTCATCAGTATCTAAGTTTTGTGTAAAGCGCACCGCTTTTTGAATTTTTTTAGTAGTTTGCACTTTAAAAGGAATGGTTTTAACGGATTTGTCTGCAACATCTAGCTTGTGAATTGTACCACCAGCCCAAAATACTAACTCTTCGTTATCGGGTGTCCATGCAATAGTTGGGTATACACCATGAATAGCCCATGTTTCTTGCATATCTCGCTCAAGCTTATCGTAAAGCTTAGTGTGCTCACCGCTAGTTAAGTCATATAAATACAAGCTAGTTTGAAAGTCATCACGCTTTATATAAGCAAGTTTTTTACCATCTGATGATGGTGTAGGCCTAATAGCACCGCCCATCGTATCGATTATGGTTTCAATTTCACCCGTTTCACGGTCGTAGCGCTTAATTTTATAAATGCCCGCTACAGAATCCTTTGAATAATGAAAGGTTTTACCGGGTGTTGCATCATGCGAAAAGTATACATAACGACCATCAGGTGAAAACATTGGCTCACCTAAATCTTTTTGATCGTTCTCGCGTTTTGTAAGCTGTACGCCCTTACCACCCGCTTTGTGATACAACCACACTTCACCTGCTCCCAATGAGCGGCTAGCTGTAAAGTGTTTACGCGCAACTAAGTAGTCGCCATCAGGACTCCATGCAGGACTATTTAGTAATCTAAAGGTTTCATCGGTAACAGCGTGTTGATTTTCACCATTTAAGTCCATTATCCAAATGTTATCGCCACCACCTTGATCGGAGGTAAACGCAATACTTTTGCCGTTAGGACTAAAGCGTGGTTGCATTTGCCATGCAATATCAGAGGTGAGCTTTGTGGCTGTACCACCACTCATTGGCATAGTATAAATATCGCCAAGTAAGTCAAACACCACGGTTTTACCATCAGGGCTAATATCTATATTCATCCATGTGCCCTGATCAACGCTAATTGCAGCGTCAACAAATTGCCCCTTAGGTGAATCTACTTGCCATTTTTGTTCGTCTTTTTCAGCGGCATTTACCTGCCCTATCGCTAATGACACCGACAGCGCCAATACTGTATGAAGCATTTTTTTCATGCGTTTCTCGCTTGTTATTGTTGCAGTAAAAACTATTTCACATGATTGCAACAAAAACAAACGCAACTTGCCAGCGTTATATGATAAAGCGCGGTTTATGTAGGTTTAATGCCAAACAATAGGGTCAAATTGATAGTAATTAACTAGCATACTGTAAATTTCAGGATCGTATCGGCGAAGCTCTGCAGGTTTTTCGAGGAAGGTTTCGGTGAGTACAGCAAAAAACTCAGCTTCGTTAGTCGCACCATAGCTGTGAATAACATGCGGCATGCTATAGGCAACATGGCTTTTTAACTGGGTGAAGGCACGGCTAAATACTCGGCCCCACTCTTTGTAATCTGCTGAGCTTTTTAAAATGGGCGTGCCCGTTGTTTTACCTGTTTCTTGATCGAGTTGATGCGCAAACTCATGAAATACCAAGTTATGTCCATCACTTGGCAAGCGGTTACCTTCAAGCACGTCATGCCAACTGAGTACTAGTGTGCCGCCAGGCCATGACTCGCCTAGTCTTACCGTATTATGGTAACTCACAAGTCCTGCACTATCGCGAGTTGATTGCGGAGCATAATAAGCACTTGGATATAATAAAATTTCTTTTACATTTCTATATAACGGCCACGGTTTATTAAGTACTAATACACACGCATCGGCGGCAACAATTAACTTCATTGCAGACGTTAGCCTTAAGCCATCACAACCGACAAAGCGTTTTTCGTTTAAAAACCACGTAATATGTCGCTCTAATTTTTCTCTGTCGGCGTCGGTCATTTTTTTATAGATGGGCATGCAACGCAGTAAAATATCTTTTTGCTGCGAATTTAAAGCAAAGTCTTTATATTTACTACGCCATAATCGGTTTTGAATTGATGGCCAACGCCAGAAAATCACCACAAAAAGAATTAAAACAACAATTAACAGTCCATTTATCATGGGGATTTCCTGAGCTAAGGTATGGTATATAAATATGTCCAGCACACGTGTTTTTCAAGCATACAAGGTTATGTATTTGAATATAAAGTAATTCACATCGCATTGCTTATAGATTACTTATAGATTACTTATAAATTGTTTACTGCTTTGCACTGCCGTTACTGATGTGTTTAAAGTTAATTTTTGCAAAAGGTATCAAATGTACCCTGCAATGTGCTTATAAATTTCGCTACGTGCAAACCATCCATTAATGAATGGTGTACATCGATAGCTAAAGGCATTGTGCCTGTGTGTTTATCAAACTGACCAAATACAAATTTAGGAATGCCTAAACTCTGCCCTTCACTAAATGCATGCGAAAACGCACTAAAATTCAGCCACGGCAAAACAGATATATGAATTAAATCAGCCTGCCCTTCTGTTTGAGCAAATGCATCAGAAAATAACGGCTGTAATTTCGCTTTTTTGCTTACGCCACTTGCATGATTTGCAAACTCTTTAAACTCGCCTGTGCTGTTAAAATAACTAAAAACAAACGTATCGTTTTCAGACAACTCAACCACACTTGCGCGAACACTGTTAAGTAGCCATGGCTTACTATCTATTATACGTAGCATTATTGAATCGACCTTATGGCACGCTTTTAAGGTGCAATATACATACGCTTGAAAAAAAGAAAATTGATTGGTTTTGCAATAGTCGTAAAGTGCTTGAGCATCTAAACGCACACACACATTAAAGTAAGGCTGAGAAAAGTGTTTAAATAATTCAAAGTGTTGCTTTCTAGGCCAATTATCTAAATCGATAGGCTGCATGAGAGAAGTTGAGGGAGTCATAATTTGCCGCACAAAATTAAAAATAAAGTGTACCGCTGTTCAGTAACAATTGCATCAGGGTCTGTTGATCTTTCAAGGTTAAATCCGCAAAGATCAACACCCCTTAACTTACAGATAAACAAAAGGTGTGCAATTGCACACCCTTATATAAATTAGAACTTAGATCACAGACCGTTTTTAATGATCTCTTGCGCTAATTCGTCAGCAATTAAATGCGTTGATTTTTGCTCTTTTTCGCTACGGGCAAAGATTTCAGTTAACGTATTAAAAATACCTTCAACATGTTTATTAGACGCTGCTGCACTGTAACCTTCTGGCGCTGTTTCGTAATAAACATTAATAATACCACCAGCGTTAATTACGTAATCTGGTGCATATAAAATGCCTTTTTCACGAATAACTTCACCGTGGCGAGACTCTGCCAGCTGATTATTAGCACAGCCTGCAATAATAGTCGCTTTTAAACGCGGTATCGTTAAATCGTTAATAGTTGCACCTAATGCACACGGTGCATAAACATCAACATCTAAGTCGTAAATTTCATCAATGCCAACCGCAGTCGCGCCAAAATCATTAACTACGCGATCAATTGCAACTTGGTTAATATCTGTTACAAACAACTCAGCGCCCGCATCAGCTAAATGCTTACATAAACCATAAGCAACAGCACCTAAACCTTGAACAGCCACTTTCACACCTGCAAAATCTTGATGACCACGTTGATGCTGTAGCGCTGCTTTAATTCCTAAAAACGTACCGTATGCTGTAAATGGCGATGGGTTACCACTTTTACCTTCAAGGCCCAGTACGTAATTAGTTTCTTTATTCATAATAGCTACATCAGCACATGTGATGTTTACATCTTCTGCTGAGTAATAACTGCCATTTAATCGCTCTAATTGGCGGCCAAATGCACGGAATAATTGCTCAGATTTAATTTCTTTCGCATTACCTATAATTACAGATTTACCGCCACCAAATGGTAAGCGCGCAACTGCATTTTTATAAGTCATGCCTTTTGATAAACGTAGCACGTCGTAAACAGCATCTTCGTCGTTCGCATAATCCCACATTCTACATCCGCCAACAGCAGGACCTAGGTTGGTATTATGTACAGCAATAATTGCTTTTAAACCCGATTCTTCATCAGAACAAAAAACCACTTGTTCATGGTTATCAAATTCAACTCGATTAAACACAGCCACTTAAAATACTCCGAAATAGTTAACCCGTGAGAGGGTATGCGCGCTGGAAATTGCCGAGACTTTATCACTTCATATTCGTGTTCGCTATACTCACAGAAGATAAAACCAATGAAAACATCAAGCTTAAATTAAATAACCCAATTAAAACCTTTATATGGATAAAAAATTCACAAAATCGTCATTTGTAAGTTTTAAAAACTATAAATAGAACAACCACACCAACTTACGTTTACGTGAACGTAATACAACTATTGCATGTAAAGTTTAATATACAAGTGCTGCTTGCCCGCCACGTACTGCTGCCTATAGGTTTCCAGTAAAAAGTGAGCTTTTTCGCAAACTGGTCAGAGCTGTAAACTTGGTAATGACTCTATTTAAAAAAACAAAAAAGCGAGCACTAGGCTCGCTTTTTAAAAACATAACGTACGTTATTTTAGCTTGCTATCAAGCTCTTCAATTTTAGCTTTCCAGATTGCAGGGCCTTGTGTGTGCGCATTAGCACCTTCACTGTCTACTGCAACGGTCACTGGCATATCTTCTACTTCAAATTCATAAATAGCTTCCATACCTAAATCTTCAAAAGCAACTACGCGTGCTTTTTTAATCGCTTTAGATACTAAGTAAGCTGCGCCGCCTACAGCCATTAAATAAACAGATTTATGCTCTTTAATAGACTCAACAGTTGCAGGTCCACGTTCAGCTTTACCAATCATGCCTATAATGCCTGTTTTTTCTAGCATCATATCGGTAAATTTATCCATGCGAGTAGCTGTTGTAGGGCCTGCTGGACCTACTGCTTCATCGCGTACCGCGTCTACTGGTCCAACGTAATAAATAAATTTATTATCAAAGTCTACGCCTTTTGGTAAACCTTCACCTGAATTGATCATATCTTGCAGACGTTTATGCGCTGCATCACGACCTGTTAAAATAGTGCCCGAAAGTAAAACGGTTTCGCCCATTTTCCATTCTTGAACATCTTTTTTAGTCAGTGTATTTAAGTCAACACGACGTGTTCCTTCGCCCACTTCAAATGTTACTTGTGGCCAATCTTCTAGCTTAGGTGCTTTTAAATTAGCAGGGCCAGAACCGTCAAGTGTAAAATGTACATGGCGAGTTGCCGCACAGTTAGGGATCATTACTACAGGTTTTGAAGCTGCATGCGTTGGTGCTGTTTTAATTTTAACATCAACAACCGTTGTTAAACCGCCTAAGCCTTGTGCGCCAATACCTAATTTATTAGCGCGGTCAAATATTTCTAAACGCAGTTTTTCTTCAGTTGTTTCTGCGCCACGTTCCATTAGTTCATGGATATCAACCGGGTCCATTAACGACTCTTTAGCCATTACTGCCGCTTTTTCAGCCGTACCACCAATACCTATTCCTAGCATGCCTGGCGGACACCAACCAGCACCCATTGTTGGTAGTGTTTTTTCTACCCATTCAGCAACATCATCTGACGGGTTTAACATAACCATTTTACTTTTGTTTTCAGAGCCGCCGCCTTTAGCCGCAACCATTACTTCTACTTTACCGCCCGCTACTAAATCGATATGTACAACCGAAGGTGTATTATCTTTCGTGTTTTTACGCGTGCCAGCAGGGTCTGCAACAATAGATGCACGTAAAGGGTTATCTGGATTCAAATATGCACGACGAGTACCTTCATCAACCATTTGTTGAACGGTTAAATCTGTTTTATCCCACTTAACATCCATACCTACTTTAACAAAACAGGTAATAATACCGGTATCTTGGCAAAGTGGACGCTTGCCTTCAGCCGACATGCGTGAGTTAATTAAAATTTGTGCAATGGCGTCTTTAGCCGCTTTACTTTGTTCTTTGTTGTAAGCTTTTTCGAGAGCTTGAACAAAATCAAGTGGGTGATAGAACGAAATATATTGCAATGCATCTTCAATGCTATCAATAAAGTCTTGCTGACAAATTGTACTCATAGTGGTTCCTTAAGTTACCGTTACGCGTTGTCGCGTAATCTAAATCAAACCGGTGACGGTGGTTTGCACTGTTTTTTACAGCTTAGTGCTGCCAAAAAATTTGACTTATGATACCCTCCCAGCCCGTTTCGAGCCAGTTCTTAAAGGGGCAGTAAATGCTAAACAATAAAAAAAATTGTATTAAATTAGGCATAACACAAAACTGCATTGACGTTTTTGCGCATTTTTCACATTTGCATTACGCAATTCTATTAGATTCTGCAAATAGTAATCATATAAACAGCCGTTTTGATATTATTGCCATTGAGCCGCAAAGTACCCTTGAAGTAAAAAATAATAAAAGCTTTTTAAATAATATAGAAAGTAGTGATAACTGCTTTGAAATTATGAATAATGAGCTTTCGCATCTTGATAAAACAAAAGCCGGTTACGATTTACCCTTTAACGGCGGCTGGCTTGGCTACTTTGGCTACGACCTAGGCCGTACAATTGAAAACATCCCCACTCGTGCTATCGAAGATATTAATCTTCCCCAAATGACTATTGGCCTTTACTTAGATGCCCTTATTTACGACAAGCAGCAACAAAGCTGGTTTTATGTATCGCAGCCAAACACCGATCGATTAGCGCTTTATGAGCAATACTTAAATACACACCCTAACTCCCAAGTTAATACGCAGTCCTTTGCCCTAAACAGCGACTGGCAATCAAATATGAGCGAAACGGAATACGCTGCAAAGTTTGCCCAAATTAAGGAGTATTTAAAAAGTGGCGATTGTTACCAAATTAATTTAGCGCAGCGCTTTAACGCTCAGTTTGAAGGCTCCCCTTGGGCAGCTTATATTAAACTGCGTGAGGCAAATAAAGCGCCGTTTTCAAGCTTTATAAATCACCCTCAAGGGGCTATTTTATCAATTTCTCCTGAGCGCTTTATATCTGTAAACAATAACGTTGTAGAAACCAAGCCAATTAAAGGCACACTGCCGCGAAAAGCAGATGCACTAGAGGATCAACAACAAGCGAAAATACTCGCAGCATCAGCTAAAGATCGCGCTGAAAATGTAATGATTGTTGATTTACTGCGTAACGACTTAGGCAAAGTGGCAAAACCTGGCAGCGTTCACGTCCCTTCCCTTTTTGCTATTGAAAGCTTTCCGGCAGTGCATCATTTAGTAAGCACGGTAACCTCAGAACTTGATGAAGGTAAAACAGCGGTCGATCAGCTAAAAGCGGCTTTCCCGGGTGGCTCAATCACCGGTGCGCCCAAAATTAGAGCGATGGAAATAATTGAAGAATTAGAACCGCATCGCCGCAGCATTTATTGTGGTTCAATTGGTTATTTAAGTGCATGTGGAAATATGGATACGAGTATCACTATTCGCACCTTGGTGTGCCACAAAGCGCAAATTTACTGCTGGGCAGGTGGCGGAATAGTCGCTGATTCTAAAGTCGAATTGGAATATCAAGAAACTTACGATAAAGTAAATAAAATCCTCCCTTTATTAAAACAGTAGGTCGTTTTGAATAGTGAACACATTATGGCGCGGTTTCTGTTAAGCCCTACAGCTGCGCCAAATCAGTTAAAAGACACACGTAAAAAACGCGCTAGCGCTGTTATGCTACCCATTATTGATATAGATAACCATGCACATATTTTACTGTGTAAACGCCCTACTTATTTACACCATCACCCTGGGGAGATTTGTTTGCCCGGAGGCAAGTTTGAAGTAAGCGACATTACCCTTCGCACCACAGCACTTCGCGAACTAAAAGAAGAGCTAAATATTGCCCAAAGCAACGTTAATGTATTAGGTCACTTACCTGAGTATTCAACCTTAACGGGTTTTAGTATTAGCCCCTATGTGGGTTTACTCAAAAAAAACACCACCTGGGAAAATGACTATAATGAAGTACAAGCGAGCTTTTTGCTCTCTGTCACTGAATTAAATAACGAAGCTAACTGGCAACCCTTACCTTTTCAACGATTTGGGAAAACGGTTATTTTGCAAGGTTTTAAAACGCCGCATGGTTTACTTTGGGGTGCGACGGCAAGCATTATAAAAAACTTTACAAAACAACTCGCCTTACCAGTTTAAATCTTCGTTATTAGTAGTTACACAATCACAATTCCACGTTATCATGCTCGACCGTTCAAAGAGCAGCTTCGTGCTGATAAAACAAAGTAGAGACACACACATTATGATCAGTGCATTTGATATGTTTAGTATTGGTATTGGCCCTTCGTCATCACACACCGTTGGCCCAATGCGCGCATCACGCTTATTTGTTAATGACCTACAAGAACAACAATTATTAGCAAATGTTACCGATATTAAAGTAGAGCTTTATGGCTCTCTTGGTCAAACAGGTGTTGGCCATGGCTCGGGTAAAGCCGTAATTCTTGGTTTAGCCGGTTACGATCC
This sequence comes from Pseudoalteromonas sp. c7(2019), assembly GCF_011378625.1. Lineage (NCBI taxonomy): Bacteria > Pseudomonadati > Pseudomonadota > Gammaproteobacteria > Alteromonadales > Pseudoalteromonadaceae > Pseudoalteromonas > Pseudoalteromonas sp. c7(2019). The sequence goes on from NZ_WTKS01000005.1 coordinate 156,825, forward strand.
TGAAACAATTGATGCCGATTTAGTCGACGACATTTTAGCAACCATTGAAAAAGATCAGGTTATTTATCTAAACAAAACACACAAAGCTAAGTTTCCAAAACAAGGTGCTATTGTTTTTCATCGTCGTAAAACACTGCCTAAGCATTCTAATGCAATGGAAATTATCGCCTCAAACAACGGCGAAAAAGTTTACAGCAAAGTATATTACTCTATTGGCGGTGGCTTCATTGTTACCGACGAAGAGTTTGAAAACGAAAAACAGGCGGCCCTCGATATTAGAGAAGAAAATCCAGCCCCCTTCCCATTTGGTAGCGCAAAAGAACTACTAGAGATGTGTAAAGAGTCTGGGTTTAGTGTTTCTACCTTGATGATGAAAAACGAAAAAACACTGCGCACTGAAGACGAAGTAAAAGACACATTGTTCCATATTTGGAAAGTAATGATGGCTTGTATTGACCGTGGTATGCGCACCGAAGGTATTTTACCTGGCGGCTTAAAAGTAAAACGCCGTGCGCCCAGCTTATACTTAAAACTAAATATAGAGGTCAGTAACGACCCGCTTCGTGCAATGGACTGGGTTGATTTATTTGCCCTTGCCGTAAACGAAGAAAACGCTGCAGGTGGCCGTGTAGTTACCGCACCAACTAATGGTGCTGCGGGTATTTTACCGGCTGTGCTTATGTACTATCACACATTTGTGAAAGAAGTAGACCGCGATATAGCCACGCGTTATTTATTAACCGCTGCTGCTATTGGTATTTTATATAAAAAGAATGCCTCTATATCGGGTGCCGAAGTAGGTTGCCAAGGTGAAGTCGGCGTTGCGTGCTCTATGGCTGCAGGCGCATTAACAGAAATTGTTGGTGGCAATGTTGTGCAAGTAGAAAACGCAGCAGAAATTGGTATGGAACATAATTTAGGCCTAACGTGCGACCCTGTTGGTGGCTTAGTACAAGTACCGTGTATTGAACGTAATGCAATGGGCGCTATTAAAGCAATTAACGCTTCACGTTTAGCTATACGTGGCAGTGGCGAGCAAAAGGTATCGCTTGATAAAGTGATTAAAACCATGCTTGAAACTGGTAACGATATGAAAACTAAATATAAAGAAACCGCTCGCGGTGGATTGGCTGTTAATATTATCGAATGTTAATCAGCTCGCTATAAAAAGAAAAAGCCGCCTATTTTTAAAATAGGCGGCTTTTTTATTATTCATTTAATGTAGTGACATTATTTAACGGGTAACTCTATATCTGCAAATAACTTATCTACGTCATCTTGGTTACGTAATAAGCTTGCTCGCTCTACTCGCTCTTTAGTTAAGTGCGGTGCAAAACGTTCGATAAAATCATACATATAAGTACGTAAAAAGCTGCCCTTTCTAAAACCAATTTTGGTCGTACTAGCTTCAAATAAGTGGCTTGCATCAATACACACTAAATCGGTATCGCTCACTTGATCTATCGCCATTGAAGCAACAACACCAACTCCTAAACCCAGTCGTACGTATGTTTTTATAACATCAGCATCGGTTGCGGTAAATACAATGTGTGGTTCAAGCCCGTGTGCGCTAAACGCTTTATCTAACTCTGAGCGGCCCGTAAAACCAAATACATATGTAATGAGTGGATATTGAGCAATATCAGCAACGGTTAAACTATTTGCCTTTTTAGCCAACGGATGGTCTTTAGCGACAACAATACTGCGATTCCAATGGTAGCAAGGCAGCATAACTAAATCTGAATACAAATGCAGTGCTTCTGTTGCAATAGCAAAATCGGCATCACCGCGTGCTGCAGCATCCGATATTTGCTGTGGAGTACCTTGGTGCATATGAAGCGATACCGCAGGGTATTTTTTCATAAACCCTTGAATTACGTTAGGCAAAGCATAACGAGCTTGGGTATGTGTTGTAGCAATATTTAACTTACCTTGATCAGGTAGCGTATGCTCATTAGCAACGGCTTTAATACCTTCTACTTTAGAGAGTATTTCACGAGAAATATTAATAATATCTTCGCCGGCACCGGTTACATGCGTTAAATGCTTACCACTGCGACCAAAAATTTGCACACCCAACTCATCTTCTAACATGCGTACTTGTTTAGAAATTCCTGGCTGCGAGGTAAATAAACTCTCAGCAGTCGCTGAAACATTTAATTTATGATTTTGTACTTCTACGATGTATCTGAGTTGTTGTAATTTCATGGCTGCAAATTTTAACGTTATTATTCATATTATTTATAAAGGCAATACCGCTTAAAACCAAGTGTTATTTACGTAAAATAGCACTTTAGGTCTTTAGGTGTGCAATTATCTGATTAGAGCTCAAGGCTAGCATAATAAATATGCTTCAGGTAGCGATGATTATTCAGCTTTAGTTTATAAGCCCTTAGGCTTACTGCAGTTTATAAAGAGCTCAACCTATCAATTTTTTGGTATATTTTTTAAGTTAATCGGCGCAAAGCTACCCTGTTAACGTATATTTAATGTAAGATTAAATAATTAGGTTATATATCCGAGAATTACACCATGATCGTTTCTATTATAATAGTGCTTATAGTTGCATTGATTGTGATTGCACTTTGGGTAAGTGCTGTACAACAACACAAAGAAAAACAAGAGGCAGAACGCCGTAAAGAGCTTACAAAACAAAAAGCTATAATAGAAGAAACAGAAGAGGCACTAATGAATAGTGCTAACATCCCCCTTTCTGAAAATCTAATTCGTACATTACAGCGCCGTATTTACGAAGCCTTAAATACAATGGTTACTAACTCGCAAACATCTAAAGCACTTAAAAGCCGCTTAAGTGAAGCAAAAACGCACTTATCTAATCCAGTTCAAGATAATAGCAATGAAGCTTTAACGCTACCGAGTAATGACAAACAACTTGTAGGCCTAATTCAGGGCATTAAAAAATTACGCTCAATTTTACGCTCTGAACACAGCAAAGGTCGTATTGATAGCCAAGTTTTTGTTTTAGAAGATAAACGTCTCGAAAAACTACAACTGCGTATTAATATTGAAAGCCAAATAAAACGTGGCTTGTCTGCCCGCTCAGCCAGTATGGTTGGCTCTGCAAGACAGTACTTTGAAAAAGCGCAGGCAACACTCAGCGCAGTTACCTACTCTGATGAATATGTAACAACAAAACGGCTAGAAGTTGAGGGTTACTTAGAGGCAATTAGTGTTGAACTGAGAGCTTCTAATGCAAGCGCACTTAAAAAGAAAACAGAAGAAGAGCAAGACGACTTAGATATACTGTTTGCTCCTAAAAAGAAATGGTAGTGCTTTTATAAAAGCATTAAAAAAGCCTGCACAAATTAAAATTTGTGCAGGCTTTTTTGTATTTTTTGTTAGCTATTAAGACAAAAATGCAAACTTGAAAACAAACAAGGCTGTTAATATCCAAACACTAATACTGACTTGGTCTTGCTTACCGCACAAGACTTTAACCGCCGTATAAGATATAAAACCAAGTGCAATACCGTGCGCAATCGAAAACGTTAATGGTGTCATTAGTAATACCACAGTAACAGGAATTGCATCGGTCATATCATCCCAGTTTACAAACTTTAAATTTTGCAGCATCAGAACAGCGACATATAAAATAGCGCCTGCCGTAGCATAAGCCGGTACCATTTGTGCAAGCGGTGCAAAAAACATCATTAGTAAAAAGCAAATACCTACAACTACAGCTGTTAAGCCAGTACGTCCGCCAACAGATACACCAGCAACCGATTCTATATACGATGTAGTCGTAGACGTACCTAGCATCGCACCTGCAATTGTTGCTGAGCTGTCAGCACTTAATGCGCGCCCTAAACGAGGCATGTTACCTTTTTCATCAGCTAAACCTGCTTTTTGAGTTACCGCAACTAATGTACCCGAAGTATCAAAAAGATCGACAAACAAGAAAGCAAAAATAACACTCATCATTGATATATCAAAAGCGGCTGCAAAATCTAGCTGCATAAAAGTAGGCATTATTGATGGTGGCATAGCCATAACACCGTGATATTCAACAAGCCCCAAACTTAAAGCAATGCCAGTCACTAATAAAATACTAATAAGCACGCCACTTTTAAAATCGCGGTATAAAAGCGCTGCAATTACAAAAAAGCTTAATATAGCCAATAACGGTCCTGGAGAAGTAATGTCGCCCAACTGCACTAATGTTGCCGGGCTTGAGACAATAATGCCTGCATTTTTAAGGGCAATTAATGCTAAAAAAGCACCTATACCCGTTGCGATTGCTCGCTTGAGCACCAGAGGTATGGCATTAATAATCCACTCTCTGACTTTAAATAAGCTTAAAAACAAAAATATACAACCCGACATAAATACAGCCCCTAAGGCGGCTTGCCAGGTATAACCCATTCCTAATACGACACCATACGTAAAAAAGGCATTTAGCCCCATACCAGGCGCTAATGCTAATGGATAATTAGCCCATAAACCCATTATAAAACAGCCTATCGCAGCTGCTATACATGTCGCTACAAATGCAGCCCCTTGATCCATCCCAGCCTCTGCGAGCATAGCCGGGTTTACAAATACAATGTATACCATAGTTATAAAGGTAGTTAGGCCAGCAACGCATTCGCGTTTAACTGTTGAATTATTTTCGCTCAGTTTAAATAAGGCTTCGAACATAATAAACTTGTGATAGTAAAAAGTGGCGAGATTTTAACATAAAAATTATCTTTTACAGGACATTTTACCTTGCTATATACTAAACTGTTAAAGTAGTTAAAATAATAAATGAACCAATATGCTTAAAACAACACCTTGTGAGCAAGACTTAGAGCAACAGCTAGATAATATTTTAGGTTTTGTTACTCAACCCGAAAACACCTCTGTGCCCGTTAATAATAAAAAAGATGAGCAAAGTACGTTAAATAAAGCCCTATATTATTTAAAAAATAATCAAGCTCCATTGGCTGCAAAATGGATGCGACTTGCTGCAATGGCGGGAAACCATAGAGCACAGTTTTATTTAGGTTTATTTTTTGTGAAAGGTGAAGGCGTGCCACAAAGTGTATTTCATGCTGTAGCTTGGTTAAGCTTAGCAAGTAGCCAAGGGTACGCCCCTGCCACTGCAGCGGTTACAGATATACGCAAACATATCGAAACTAAGCGATTTAAAGATGCTCAATGTTATGCGGCAAGTTTGTACGAACAAATCCACCAACTCCAGTTTTCTCATATGATCCCTCGCACGAGTGAAAACACATAAGCTAACTATGATAGAAGTACTGTATGCAGTGTAAAAAAATACTGTATATGGTTATAAAGATAATCCTATACAGTATAAAACCCCAAAATGAAGACACTACTCAAAAATTTATTTTTAGAATACCTTCTCAAAAACAACCCTATAACAAACTGATTAATAAAGAATTATAAATTAAAAAAATAAAAACAATGATCAAAAGCTGAATAACTGTACAAATAAATAGCATAAAAGGCTTGCACGAAAGCACTGTATAAACTACTGTATATGAATACTGTATAAAAACCCAGTGAGTGAAATTATGTTACAGCCTATTACCGTAAGAACAGTTAAAAGTTACCAACAAGATGAGCAAAGCGATTGCGTGAATTTGATTCAAATTGAAGATGAAATTTCAGCGACCTTTGAGCTTTTAAAAGTATTACACCAATACAATAGCTCTAATGCATGGACGTTACTAATTGCTCCAGATCATGTACCTAGCAAAGCTTTACTTGACTCATGCTCTATTGATACAAGTAAATTACTTGTTATTAGACAAAAGCACCTAGTAAATTTAGAGTATGTATTAAATTCTGCATTACATAACGGAAACTTTGCAGCGGTAATTACCTGGACCGATATAGTTAATAACCAACTACTTACGAATCTATCGTTCGATTTAAGTAAAACGAATACAAAACTATACTGTTTTACTAAAAAGTCTCAAACAACAGAGATATCACTCGCCCAATAAGCTTGTTAAACTAATGTTTTAGACTTTGTATTATTATTATGACTTCACTCAATACCACATTATGTTTTTGCAGCAGTGGGCACAATTATGCCGATTGCTGTGAGCCGCTTCACTTATCTGTTAAGCAAGCTGATTCTCCTGAACAACTTATGCGCTCACGATTCAGTGCTTATGTTATTAAAAATGCAGAATATGTTTATCAAACCTACGCAAAAGAAAAACAAGCTGAAAATCCGGTTAAAGAAATCAATGATTTTGCTAACAGCTGTCGATTTATAAATCTTGATGTAATTGGGTCAAGCCATGATGGAGATACCGGCACTGTAGAATTTAAAGCCCAATATTTTTATCAAAACTTATTTTGTGAGCTTCACGAAAAATCGCAGTTTATTAAAGAAAATACTCAATGGTGTTATTTAGATGGCACTATATATCCTGTTGAAGATATTAAAGTGGGCAGAAATGATGACTGCCCATGTGGTAGCAATAAAAAGTACAAAAAATGTCATAGCGTGTAATAAATAATCTTATTTAATATTTATCACCTACAAGGTGTTTTTAAGTGGCAAAGTGATTTATTAGCTAGCTAAACTTAAAAACACACTTGGTTACGACCTTGCATTTTGGACTCATACATTTTTTCATCTGCGATCTGCAAGGTGTTTTTGTTATTTACGTACGGTTGTAGGGTTGCACCGCCAATACTAATAGTCACAAAGTCATATTCTGAATATCTGTGTAATATTCCTAAATCGACCACATTTTGTTTAATTTTATCAGCAACACAAATTGCACCTTCAGTGCTTGTATGCGGTAGAACAACTACAAACTCTTCGCCGCCGTAACGCGCAACAAAATCGGTTGGCCTTTGCAAACTATTAGTAATAGTTTGTGCAACAAGGTTTAAAACCGTATCGCCTTGCACATGACCATAAAGATCGTTGTATTGCTTAAAGTAGTCTATATCGATGAGTAATAGTGCGTAGTCGACTTTTTCTCGTAAGGCGCTTCGTTCCATTTTAGAAAAATGCGCATCAAAATAACGACGATTGAATACCTTTGTTAAATCATCTAGAAATACTTTTTGATTGAGTAAGTCATGTTGAAGTTTCATCGTAATATGGGCGCGCACTCTTCTATATAAAGTTTCCGAGTTAGTTGGTTTCTTTATAAAATCTACAGCTCCGGCTTCCCAGCACTCTTCTTCTTGATTTTCAGATGAGGTTACAAAAATAACGGGGATATCTTGTGTTTCAGATATATTTTTTAATTTTAGACATGTTTCAATACCACTCATTCCTTCCATATTAATATCGAGTAGTATTATATCTGGCGGATTATGTTTACAAATTTCAATCGCATCCTCACCACAGCTCGTTGTTGTTACACTAAAATGCTCTGATAATATTTTTTTTAATACAATTAAGCTTAATAGCTGATCGTCAACGACAAGTACCTTAGAGCTCTTTAAGCTTAATTTCAATTGGTGGTCAGAGTAATTTATAGGCATGGTACAACTGTTTTGTTTTTTTAATTAAACACACCCTATATCACTATATTTTGTTATGCAAATGTTAATAAATTAAAATTCTACTTATTAGTTACTAATAAAAATGATTTATGGTGAATCTTTAATGCATAAAAACAAAAAATGAGCCACTTGGGCTCATTTTAAAACTTCGAACACTTAATTAAATTAAGTGTTATTCGTCATCATCTAAATCTAACTGTTGACGTTGAGCAGGTCGAGCTAAAATCTCTACATAGAAAGAGGTCAAACCTTGCTTTTCAATTTCGCCAATTTGGTTACTTAATTCAGCAACGTGCACAACTTGCGCATCTTCAGCTGTGTTACCAAACTTACAGTCAAATGCCCAATAGTCAGCATCTTCAGGTAGCGTTTTATTACGCTCTCTTTTCAAATATTTTTTCACTTCGTGCTTTGCAGCATCAACCATACGAGGGTATTTGATTTTCTCGTGATTTAGCGTGAATGTTTTCTTCATTACGTTCCTAATTACCTTGGTTTAATGATAATGGCATTTCATGTCATACCATTTGACGCCATTATAGCAATTGCATTTAATTTTTGGATGCTTTTTTTTCATTAAATCAATTATTAGCAAATATATAAAGCAGACCCGTTATAAAGCATATATTAACTGGTGATTATTACAATCATATATCACACCGCAATGAGCTGAAGTGGTTGATGTATTGCATCATTATTAAGGCTGTCGTAAAAAGCAGCTGCATCTATAGGGGGATTGGCTAGTTGGGTTTGTTCGCTTTTAATTCTTCTTCTGACGGCAAGCTCACAGTTATCTATTATATTAAGTGGAATATGCTTATCATCATTTCTAATCGCAAGTGGTTCAGGGCTTAAGCATTGTCTTAACTTAATACTTGTCATACCACAGCGCGCTCCTTCTTGAGATATTAATGATGCATTAAATTGTCCAACCAACATATTATATTCATCAGGAGCTAAAAGTTGCTTTGGACCTGCGCCAAATTGCTTTCTTAACGCCTCTTCTTCTATAACTAAATTATCTATTTCAGTTTTTGGTAAATGAAATTGACTAAAGTCGAGTGCGTCATGTGACAGCATCGCTAATAATAGTGCAAATTCGCCACGGCGATTTTCATGCACACTATTATTGAGTCTACTGTTTAACTGACTCTCTGTGATTAACAAATCATCTATTTGCATAGTCTTTAGCCGATTGTGGTAACTGATAGATATTTATCGGCTTTATTTCAATTTTCTTTAGCTTTTTTCTTTACTTAAATACGCAATTTGCTATTATCAGCGCCGTTGCATTGGAGGGGTTCCCGAGCGGCCAAAGGGATCAGACTGTAAATCTGACGGCTCAGCCTTCGCTGGTTCGAATCCAGCTCCCTCCACCACTTTTCTTACCGCTAAGTTAAGTGGGGCCAAATGCAATAAAATTAGTGTGGAGGGGTTCCCGAGCGGCCAAAGGGATCAGACTGTAAATCTGACGGCTCAGCCTTCGCTGGTTCGAATCCAGCTCCCTCCACCACTTTTCTTACCGCTAAGTTAAGTGGGGCCAAATGCAATAAAATTAGTGTGGAGGGGTTCCCGAGCGGCCAAAGGGATCAGACTGTAAATCTGACGGCTCAGCCTTCGCTGGTTCGAATCCAGCTCCCTCCACCACTTTTCTTACCGCTAAGTTAAGTGGGGCCAAATGCAATAAAATTAGTGTGGAGGGGTTCCCGAGCGGCCAAAGGGATCAGACTGTAAATCTGACGGCTCAGCCTTCGCTGGTTCGAATCCAGCTCCCTCCACCACTTCTCTACTATTCCTATATTCCTATATTCCTATATTCCTATATTCCTATATTCCTATATTCCTATATTCCTATATTCCTATATTCCTATATTCCTATATTCCTATATTCCTATATTCCTATATTCCTATATTCCTATATTCCTATATTCCTATATTCCTATATTCCTATATTCCTATATTCCTATATTCCTATATTCCTATATTCCTATATTCCTATATTCCTATATTCCTATATTCAGTAACATCAAAACACCCACTGTAAACTCATACCATTTTGTTTTAACCAATTAGATGATGTTTTGTAATCGGGGAAAAACGCCTCTACTCGCTGCCAAAAAGCTTTGCTATGATTTAAATACTTTAAATGGGCAAGCTCATGAACAATCACATAATCTATAGCGTGGTAAGGAGCACCTATAAGATGTAAATTAAAAGTGAGTTCTCGCTTGCTATTACAACTCCCCCACTTTCGTTTATAAACACCTATTTTTAAATCATTTGGCAACTCTTCACCCATTTGAGTACAGAAATACGCTAAACGCATTTCTATGTAAGCAATAAGCTGCTCTTTTAAATAAGTCTCTAATAGCTGTCGATACTTTTGATTAGTGTTTTTAACTCGAGGAGATATTGTAATAAGTAAGTGGTCATCATACGGGGTTACTTTGGAATCTTGGCCTGAGTCTAGTTTCAAATAAATAGTTTCTGAAAAAACACTTATTTTTTTAGATTCAAAAGGGTACTGTTTAGTGTCATCAATTGACAATTGTTTTTTTAATTGTTCTGCAACCCACTCTTGTTTGTCAAATAACCAAGTATCAATGTGTTTTTTTGCGACAAAATGTGGCGCATACACAGTTACCTTTTGACTATGCACTTTTATTGCGACTGTTTTGCGTCTAGTACTCTTTTTTAGTTGATATTCAAACACGACTTAAACTCTAAATATAGCATCCGTTTATATAATCCATATTACCATCAATTTTAAACTCTTAGGCATACAGTCGCACCTAACTCCTAATCCACTTTATTATAATAAGCTATAGATTGAGCCGTCTGTTTTATTTGAATTGAAAGTTAAAATATTTTATTTACTTCAATAACAAAAAATAAATAAACTTGGTTAAAATTCGTCACTTTATAGCGCGATTAGAAATAACGGTTCATTTATTAGTAAATTAGATTAAACTTGTAAAATAAAGATTATATTTCGAGCCGTTATGCTATCAGCTTTCTTCATTACAGACCAAGATCCAAGTCTAATACTTAATGGGGTTTACGACCCTCTTCTAGTCTCAATGTCTGTATTAATAGCTATTTTTGCTGCTTTTTTTACTACAAAGCTCATTGATTTAGCAAAAGAGACTAAATTCCCTCGTTATCAACGTTTAGCAAATATAACCGCAGCAACTGTATTTTCTTCTGGTATTTGGAGTATGCACTTTATAGGTATGTTAGCTTTTTCGCTATGTACTAATATAAGCTACGATCCAACAATCACACTACTCTCTTTTCTTCCTGCTTTATTAGCATGTCAGTATGCGGTATCAATACTTGTAAATAGTGATGGAAACTTTAGAGTGCTCAGCATTTGCTCCATCTTACTAGGGGCTGGTATTGGTACAATGCATTATAGCGGTATGGCTGCAATGGAGCTTTCCCCAATGTTGCGCTATGACCCACTGACCTTTGGCCTTTCAATTTTAGTTGCCGTCGCTCTTTCGTTTATAGCGTTATATAGCCGCTTTAATCTTGAAAAATTTTTTCCAAAACTATCATACCTACAAAATAGAGCCATCAGCGCTATAATATTAGGCTTTGCTGTTGCTGCTATGCATTATATGGGCATGGCATCTACACGCTTTGTTGCAACATCTCCTCTTTTATATGACGACGCAAATGCTTCTGCTGGGCTCACTTTTGTAGCCATCGCGGTTGCAACTGCAACGATTGCTATTACAAGCGTAGTAGCGGTACTTAATGGCATGGTCAGATATAAAATGTTACTTGAAGAAAAGTCAGCCGACGAGTCTCGCTTAAACGCAATTTTAGGCACAGCCATTGATGGAATCGTAACGATTGATCACACCGGCATTATTTTAAGTTTTAACGAATCAGCCAGTAAAATTTTTGGCTGGCACGAAAATGAAGTACAAAATCATAATATTAAAATGCTAATGGATGATGCTATCGCGATGCATCACGATAGCTACCTTTCTAAAGCTAAAAATATTGATTTAGGTAAAGTAATCGGTGTTAACCGTGAAATTTTTGCAAAGCATAAAAATGGCCACTTATTCCCGATTCGTTTGGGGATTGGAGAAGTTAATCAGCCAGGGCAAAATCCTCTATACGTAGGCTTCATAACAGACTTATCAGAGCAACGAGCTTTACAAAAAAGCCTTGAAGAAAAAGAGCAAAAGTATCGCTCTTTAATGGATAACATGCCAGGTGTGGCTTTTAGGTGTAAATTTGATGATAACTGGACCATGCTTTTTATCAGCCCGAGCATCAACGAGTTAACGGGTTATAACCCTAATGAATTTACTGAACATTGCATTGAATTTAACGATCTAGTTTTAAAATCAGACCAGCAACCTATTGTAGATGCCGTCACAAAAGCCGTAGAAGAGAAACGTCAGTATTCAATCGAATACAGAATTCGCCACAGAAGCGGTAAAATCTTATGGCTTTTAGATAAAGGCAGCATCGACTTTGATACCCAAGGCCAAGCAAAGTGGATTGATGGTGTTTTAGTTGATATTACAGAACGCAAAGAATATGAAGAAAAACTAGAGCAAGCTAAATTCAAAGCTGAAGAAGCTGCTTATGCAAAGCAATCTTTTATGGCTAATATGAGCCATGAAATACGCACCCCAATGAATTCTATAATAGGTTTTAGCGATCTATTAATGGATACCCCACTTGATCAAGAACAACAAAAGCATTTAGTTACCGTAAATAATGCAGCGCGTTCATTACTTAGATTATTAAATGAAATTCTCGATTCCGCAAAACTAGAGCGCGGTAAGCTCACTATTGAGCCAATACACTTTAGTTTAAAGCCAGTAATAGACAGTATTATTTCTACTTTTTGGTTAGAAGCTAAAAAGAAAGATTTAGAACTTAAACTTCATATTAAAGAATCAGTAAGTGCTACTTATTACGGTGACCCAGATCGACTCAGGCAAGTACTTACTAATTTAATTGGTAATGCTATTAAGTTTACCGAAAAAGGCTCTGTTACCGTAACTGTTGCTATAACACAAAATCAGCATCTGTTTTTTGAAGTGCAAGATACCGGTATTGGTATTGCAAAAGATCGTATTCAAGCAGTGTTTCAACCTTTCGAACAAGCCGATGGTACTACTACTCGCCGTTTTGGTGGTACAGGTCTTGGTACTACCATAAGCAAACAACTTGTAGAGCTTATGGGCGGAACAATAAACTTAGTAAGTGAGCTAGGTAAAGGCACCTGCTTTTACTTTTCATTGCCGCTTACTTTAGGTGACGAAACTAAAATAGATCATTTTGATGGTCTACACACACAACTGCCTGCACTTAGGGTGTTAGTAGTTGACGATATAGAGCAAAATACAGAACTACTTTCTTTACTCCTGTCACGCGATCAACATGCAGTTACCAAGGCATCTAACGGACTTGAAGCGATTAAAGTATTTGAAGAACAAGACTTTGATGTCATTTTAATGGATATACATATGCCATTGTGTGATGGCATAGAGGCAACACAAAAAATAAGAGCAATAGAAAATCAAAGACAAATTAAATACACGCCAATTATCGCGCTCACAGCCAGTGTATTACAACAAGATAAGCTTACGGCTAAAAAAGCAGGCATGAATGGCTTTGCAAATAAACCCGTCGATATAAATCAGCTAAACCAAGAAATAGCACAAGTGCTTGGTCTTGGTATTGCAAAAGAAATGGTTATATCGCAAAGCGATCCTAAAGCGCAGCATATAGATTTTGAAAAAGGGTTAGCCCTTTGGGGTTCTAAATGTAAGCAACTTACAGAGATTACTAAATTTATTAGTGACAGTAATAAACGGTTCGAAACATTATTCAGTGATAAATTATCAAATATAAAAGATGTCGATAGCACCATTCACACACTTAAAGGTGTTGCTGGTAACTTAGGCCTAATAACATTAATGAAGTTATTAACCGATTTAGAGCAAAAACAAAGTGACGCTAAAGTTATTAGTACTTTAGACGATATAAAAAACGAGCTACTTGTCATCTCACAACTGCTGTCATCTAATACTTGCGATAAGCCAAGTAGTAAGCCTGAAGATAATAGTTCTGACACGCTATCAATTGATGAAATTAAGTCACTGTGTAAGACGCTTTATCAAGATGCACAAAACGCAGAGCTAAATGATGAGCTATTAGCAAAGCTGCAACGCGGCGCACCTGCTAACTGTCAAGATGATGTTGATGCTATAGCCGAGGCCTTTGATGAATTTGATTTTGATAAAGCACACGTAATACTAGAAACCTTACTTGAAAAACTAACAAACAATGAGTATTAATTAATGGATTTTACAACAGATAGGCCACGAGTATTAATTGTTGACGATGAGCCTGCAAATCTAAAAGTAATGCGCGAAGTGTTAGGTAATCAATATCGTATGTCGTTTGCTAAATCGGGTGATGCCGCATTGGCACTACTTGAAAAAGAACTACCAAAGCTAATTTTGCTCGACATAATGATGCCAGATATGAATGGGTTTGAAGTCTGCCAGCGGGTAAAAAACAATCCTAAAACGTCTCATATCCCCATTATTTTTGTGACAGCTTTGGGGGACGAAAATGATGAATTTAAAGGTTTTGAACTTGGTGCCGTAGATTATATTACTAAGCCAATAAGCCCTGCTATTGTAAGAGCTAGAGTTAAAACTCACTTATCGCTAGTGCAAGCTGAGCAATTAAAACAAGCACATGTAGATTTAGTACAACGTCTAGGCCGTGCTGCTGAATATAAAGATACTGACACTGGCGAACATATAGTGCGTATGAGCCAATACAGCAAAGTATTAGCATTAGCGCTAGGTATGGATGAGCAAAGTGCAGAGCTTTTACGCCAAGCCGCCCCAATGCACGATGTTGGGAAAATAGGTATCCCTGATGCTATATTACTCAAGCCAGGAAAGTTAACTTCTGAAGAGTTTGAACATATGAAGAAACACGCCATAATTGGTGCACAAATATTAGCAAATTCTTCATCGCCATTATTACAACTCGCTCATAAACTTGCTATTGAACACCACGAAAAATGGGATGGTTCAGGCTATCCTAACGGGATCAAAGGCGAAGAAATATCAATTGAAGGTAGAATTGTTGCCGTTGCTGACGTTTTTGATGCTCTGACTTCAAAACGCCCTTATAAAGAGGCATGGAGTGTAGAGAAAACAGTTTTGCATATGCAAGAGCAAGCAGGAGCTCATTTTGATCCCGCTCTAATCGAACTATTTGTGAAAAAATTAGACGATATTCTTGCTATAAAAAATTCAAATCAAGAAAGCTAATTCTTTTTAGCGCTGTGAGAGCCAAGCTCAACATTTGGATAGTAAGACTTTATATAACGATAGTCATGTGACGTAATTTCATGGCTATTACCGCTTTCATCTTTAAAGTACATAGAAAACGTTACACCATGATCTGCTAAAACTACTTTTATATTTAAACCCTCAAGATGATTACGCCATTGAATAAATTGATCCCCTGAGGCCAAAAATGCAATCCCTTTACTACGCCCCTCACCTTCAAAAAGTGCTAAACGAGTTGTTGAACTAGTATCTTCAAGTGTTAAAGGGCCGCGTCCGTCCTCATCCCAAAAGGCAAGCTCGGGTACTACACTAAAACCTAAAACACGCTCATACCACTTAACGGCATCAACCAAGTTATCAACATTTAAATGGCAATGATCAATCCCAGATAATTTAGGTATGCTTGTATTATTCACGTTACTCACCTATTTCTGACTTTAATTGCTCTAAAAAGTCATGCATATACCTTGTACGTCTATTCGCTTCTGCTTTAGCAGATGGCGTATTCATACTATCGGCAATATGTAATAACTTTATAAAAAAGTGATCAAGCGTGTATGTTTTATCATCAGCCTCGCGTTCAATACAAAAAGGGTCTTCTGGGTTATACAATAACCGAGAAATTGATCCGCCTACTTTCATGCATCGACTCACTCCAATAGCGCCCAATGCATCCATTCTGTCAGCATCTTGTACTATTTGCGCTTCAACTGTTTTAATTTTTATATTTGCGCTGAAACTATGAGCGGCAATGGCATGATGAATCTCATCAAAAAGTGACTCGTCATAATTAATAGATTTTAAAAATTCCAATGCCTTATCGGCTGCCATAGTAGAGGCTTTTGCGCGATCAGGGTGATTTTTAGCAACTGCCACGCAATCGTGCATCCACGCTGCAGGTAATACCACCGACATGTTTGCCTGCTCTGCATTACATAGCTGTATCGCAACACGTACCACGCGTTCTATGTGGGTAATATCGTGAGCTACATCGGCATGCACTAAAGAAGTTATAAATTCTCTACATTGTGAATTAAGTATTTTTAAATCGGGGCTTAAAACGGCGTCAGGCACTATTAGGTTCCAAAAGCTAATGAATCGGTAAATTATCCGTACTTTACCGTGCTTTATGCCCCCCTTGCAAAACATTCATTGTATGTTGCTCCTTGCTTGACTAAAATACAGCGCTTATTTATTACTACTGAGAAGCCTTATGTCATCTGCCGTTTACCTACAAGCTGGTCGCGATAAATCATTAAAAAGAAAACACCCTTGGTTATTTTCAAAAGCCATCAAAAAAATTAAAGGTAAACCTGGATTAGGCGACACAGTAACGATTCACGATAGCGAAGGTAAGTTTTTAGCAACTGCTGCTTACAGCCCTCACTCACAAATTCGCGCACGTGTTTGGAGCTTTGACGAAAAAGAAGTAATCGATCAAAACTTTTTTGAACGCCGTTTACGTCGCTCATTAGAAGCACGTAGCCAAGTAATAGAAGAAGGCGGATTAACAGGGTTTCGATTATGTGCTGCGGAGTCTGATTACTTACCAGGCGTTACAATCGATAAGTTTGATAATGTATTAGTGTGTCAGTTACTAAGTGCGGGTGCCGAGCGTCATAAAGGCGAGATTGTTGGCGCGTTGATGTCTATTTTCCCAGGTTCTAGCATATACGAGCGCTCAGACGTAGAAGTACGCACTAAAGAAGGCTTAGAGCCAATAAAAGGCGCTCTTTGGGGTAATGAACCAACACAGCCGGTACTTATTGAGGAAAACGGTTTTAAAATTGAAGTCGATATAATTGATGGACATAAAACGGGCTTTTATTTAGACCAACGCGATAGCCGCGCCGCACTTGAGCGTTTTTCAAAGGGTAAAACGGTACTTAACTGTTTTAGTTATACAGGTACATTTTCGTTGTACGCCCTGCGTGGTGGATGTGAGCATGTAACTAACGTAGATGTATCTCAACCCGCTTTAGATACAGCAAAACGTAATGTTGAACATAATAACTTAGATTTAAATAAAGTAAGTTTTGTTAAGCAGGACGTATTTAAGTTACTACGCCAATACCGCGACGAAGGTAGACAGTTTGATACCATCGTAATGGACCCACCAAAGTTTGCTGATAATAAAGCGCAGCTAACCGGTGCGTGTCGTGGTTATAAAGATATCAATATGATTGCCATGCAAATACTAAAACCAGGTGGAACATTACTAACGTTCTCATGCTCTGGTTTAATGGAACAAAACTTATTTCAAAAAGTAGTAGCCGATGCAGCACTTGATGCAGGTAAAGACCTACTTATAATGGAGCGATTAAACCAGGCAGCTGATCACCCAATTGCTGGCAGCTACCCTGAAGGCTTTTACTTAAAAGGCTTAATCTGTAAGGTTTTTTAATATCTACTATTGAGTTTAACTGGATTCAAGTTAGTTAAACTGAATGATTTCAAGACCTGCTGTTACCGTGCCATCATCTTCTTTGCTGGCACGTATTACTTTTGCTGTTGCATTTAAAGGCGCAATACTTGGGTGAGTCGAATCAATGTTCACCGTCAGTAATGTATTAGGTTCAAGTAATTCATCTAAATGAATTGATAAACCTGTTGCGCTTAAATCCACGCACTCTGCGGCAAAACTTAAACCCGCTATTGGTTCTATCGTTGTTAAATTTGCAGGTGTATTGATCTGCATGCGTCTAAAATTTCGCTTATCATCAGTAAACATACGTTACCTCTAAAAAACCGTGTTAATTTCTTCCAACAAAGCACCCACTGAAAATGGCTTTACAACATATGCGTTACAACCAGCGTCAAACCCTGCTTGTTTTTCAGATGGAGACTCTAGGCCCGATACCATAACAACAGGAATATTTTTTGTTTCAGGTGTGTGTTTTAGCATTCGGCATGTATCATAACCATCAAGACCAGGCATACAAACATCAAGCAAAATTATATCTGGCGGACTCGCAATTGCCGATGCAAGACAGCTTTGCCCTGAATCTGCATAACTAACATCAAATTTCGACGCGAGTGCTGCTTTGAGCATTTCAAAATTAAAATACTCGTCGTCTACCACTAAAAGTCGCTTTGTTTTATGTTCAATCGATGAGGACATAACTATGTCACTTCCTTTTCAAAACAAAAATAAATCCTCCTATTAAGGTACTAAGCTTAATAGAAAATGCAAGTTTTATTCTATCTCTTTTATCGCATTAAGTACTCGCTTAGCCGAAATTGGGTAAGGAGTTCCAAGCGTTTGAGCAAATAACGACACTCTAAGCTCTTGTTGCATCCAAAAAATAGCGGTTACTTCTTGTGGAATAGGCAAGCCTTTAGGCGTTTTATTAACTACTTTTTTGTACTCTTGAGCAACTTTATCCAACTCTAGTACGCATAACCTATCACGATTTGGATCCACAGGCAGCTTCTCTAAACGTTTTTGAATCGCTTTTAAATAACGAATTAAATCCGTTATTTTATCTGCGCCATGCGCGCTCACAAAACCTTTAAATATAAGTGACTCAAGCTGTGATTTTATATCGCCATGCGCAGTTATCATGGTTAAATCAACGCGCCCTTTCATTTTTTTATGCAGTGCGTGCGCAATACTTAATACTTGCTCAACTTGCGTTGCAATCGATACAACGGCATCACCGAGCTCACCTCGTATTTGCTCTTTTACTGTTTCAAATACTTTTTCATCGCGTATATCGCCGTGTTTCACTAATAAGCTATCAACACCTGCGGCGATACAGTCATCAATTAAATCAGCTATTTTACCAAATGGGTTAAAGTACAAACCCAGCTTTGCCTTATTCGGTAAGTTTTGTTGTAAGTACTTAATTGGCGACGGCACATTTAACAATACTAAACGGCGCAAACCTTGTTGATGCGCTTGCTGCGCTTTTGCTTCACTATCAAAAAGCTCCACTGCAGCGGCTGATTTTTTATCCACCAGCGCAGGGTATGCTTTTATTTCGTATTGACCTTGTTTTTTAACATATGACGCTGGCAGCTCACCAAAGTCCCATTGTGTTAGGTCTGATTTTTCAATGCCTTTATCGGCTACTTTAGACAGTGTTTCGGTTACTTCACCTTGCAGCTCTGCTTTAAGTTTGGCTAAATCAAGTCCACGAGCAAGTAACTTATCGTGTTCATCACGTACTTCAAACTGCAATCGTAAATGCGGTGCAAGCGCGGTTAAATCCCACGCTTCTGCATCAACTCTCACACCTGTCATTCTTAATAAGCGCATAGCTAAAGCATCAATTAAGCTACCTTGCATTGGCTCAATAGCTGCAAGTACTGCATCTGCGTAATTTGGTGCTGGCACAAAATTACGGCGAAGCGATTTAGGTAATGACTTTATAAGCCCACTTATTAGCTCATGTCTAAATGCAGGTATATGCCAGTCAAAACCACTCTCTTGTACTTGATTTAAAAGTGCTACCGGTATTTGTACCGCAACGCCATCAACTGCTTGGCCTGGGTCAAAATGATAAGCAAGCGGCAGTATAATATTGTCTTGCTGCCATGTGTCAGGGTAGTCAAACTCAGTGATATTACTTGCACCATGCTGCATTAGCTCTTCACGAGTCATGTGTAGGTAATGCTTATTTTGTTGTTTTTGTGTTTTATACCATTTTAAAAATGCAGCGCGGTTATTAATTTCTTTGGGTATTTTTTTATCGTAAAACTCAAATAACGTTTGCTCATCAACTAAAATATCACGACGACGCGACTTATTTTCCAGAACTTGAATATCTTCAATAAGCTCACTGTTAAATGCTAAAAAGCCCTCGTTTAAGCCCAGCTCTTGCTCAACTAATGCAGTGCGCACAAAAAGCTCTCGGCTCACTTTAGGGTCTATGTTGCTATAAACACAGCGGCGTTTATTTACGACAAGTAAGCCGTACAAAGTTTGCTGCTCAAACGCGATTACCGCACCTGGTTTTTTCTCCCAGTGTGGCTCTGTATAGCTACGTTTTACTAAATGCTGCGCTAATGGTTCTACCCAGTTAATGTCTATTTTTGCATTTGTGCGGGCATATAATTTACTGGTTTCTACCAGCTCCGCTGACATGATCCATTTAGGGCTCTTTTTAAATAAACCTGAACCCGGAAAAATATGAAACTGACTATTACGTGCACCTTTGTATATTTGCTTCTCATCTTTAAAGCCAATATGGCTCAGCATTCCGCTTAATAACGCTTTATGAACAAGTTCGCCATCAGCCGCTTGGCTGGTTGCTTTCATGCCCATTTCGTTACACACAGTACTTATTTGATAAACAATATCTTGCCACTCACGCAGGCGCATATAGGCTAGGAAATCTTTTTGACACAGCTTTCTAAACTGGCCGTTAGTCAGCTCGCTTTGCTGCTCTTCTAAGTAATTCCATAAGTTCAAAAAAGCGATAAAGTCTGAATCTGGGTCGTCAAAGCGACCGTGTTTTTCATTGGCTGCAGCACGTTTTTCTTGCGGGCGCTCGCGTGGATCTTGAATCGACAACGCCGCCACAATAACAATCACTTCACGCAATGCGCCAAGTTTGTGAGCTGTGAGCACCATTTTAGCTAAACGAGGGTCTACCGGTAATCGGCTGAGTTCTCTACCTGAAGCGGTTAAACTCGTTTTACTATCACGTTTGTCTGGTTTTACTGCTTGTAGTTCTTCTAATAACGATAAACCATCACTTATATTACGACTATCTGGCGCTTGCACAAACGGAAATTGCGCCATATCACCAAGCCCGAGTGCCAACATTTGCAAAATAACTGAGGCAAGATTAGTACGCAGTATTTCAGGGTCGGTAAACTCTGGGCGCGATAAAAAATCATCCTCAGAGTACAAGCGAATACAAATACCCGCTTCAACACGTCCACAACGACCCATACGCTGATTAGCACTTGCTTGCGATATAGGTTCTATTGGCAGGCGCTGAACTTTTGTACGATAACTGTAGCGGCTTATACGCGCAGTACCTGGGTCTATGACATAACGAATACCCGGCACAGTTAGTGACGTTTCGGCTACGTTGGTCGATAAAATAATATGACGACGAGAATGTGGCGCAAATATACGGTTTTGCTCTGCGTTAGATAAGCGCGAGTAAAGTGGCAATACATCTGTGTGTTTTAAATTACGCTTGCTAAGTGCATCAGCGGTATCGCGTATTTCACGCTCACCGTTTAAAAATATCAGTATGTCACCAGGACCTTCCGCGCACAGTTCGTCAACAGCATCAAAAATACCTTGTAGCTGATCGCCCTCGGCTTCCATATCTTCTTTATTAATATCGGCCGTTGGGTTGTAACGCACATCAACAGGGAAAGTACGACCCGATACTTCTATAATGGGCGCATCATCAAAATGCTTTGAAAAGCGCTCAGGATCGATGGTTGCAGACGTAATTATTATTTTTAAATCGGGACGTTTTGGAAGTAGGTTTTTTAAGTAACCCAAAATAAAGTCGATGTTTAAACTACGCTCGTGCGCTTCATCTATAATTATGGTGTCGTATTGGTTTAAAAATCGATCTTGCTGAATTTCTGCCAGTAAAATACCGTCAGTCATGAGTTTAACGTACGTATTATTAGAAACCTGATCGCTAAAACGAATTTTAAAACCGACTTGCTGACCAAGTTCGCACTTCATTTCTTCAGCAATACGGTTAGCCACCGTTCGCGCTGCTAATCGGCGTGGTTGAGTATGGCCTATTAAGCCATCAACACCACGGCCAAGCTCTAAACACATTTTAGGTATTTGAGTTGTTTTACCTGAGCCCGTCTCACCTGCAATAATAACCACTTGGTTATTTGCAATGGCGTCTTTAATTGTTTCCTTTTTTTGACTTACTGGCAATTGCTCAGGGTAAGTCACTTTAGGAAGGCCCGCTAAGCGTTTATCACGTAATTCTTGGCTACGGGTTATATCAGCCGCTATTTTTTCAAGCGCGTTGGCATGCTTGTTTTCATCTGTTATTTTTTTTACGCCATGTAAGCGTTTTTTGAAAATGAATTGATCTTTTTTCAAGCACGTTTTTAGCTCGCCAAACAACTGACCTAGGTTTACCACCCGCATACCTTATAAAATTAGTTAAAGAGCCATAATTGTATCAAATTAAACGGCCGGGGTTAATCCTACAAAATGCATAACACGGGGTTGTTTGTTATATAAACGCTGCGATTCACCTAAACTGCGAATAATAAATCTATCTCAAGCAGTTATTTTCAGCGCTAACTGCACTGAAAATAACTGGCTAGCAATAAATGAATTAAAATATCATTGTGGTTCAATATGTTAGTAAATCTCTTAACCAGAGTTGAGGTTAATTAAATTACTTTGGCTTATTCGTCGTTAAAAATGCCCACGTAGGTCGCTTGCGTATTCGATTTACTTGCCCGATACATGCCAGAGGTATTAAACGGCAAGCTAATATTCCCCTTAGTATCAATAATAATAACGCCACCAGTGCCACCAATTGGCTTAAGCACACCGTTTATAACTTCATCTCCAGCTTCAGCTATGGTTTTACCTTGATACTTAACACGCGCACATATATCGCTCGCTACGTTATAGCGAATAAAATATTCACCGTGCCCTGTTGCCGATACTGCGCACGATTCGTTTTCAGCAAATGTCCCAGCACCAATTACCGGCGCGTCACCTACACGGCCATAACGTTTTGCCGTCATACCACCTGTGGATGTACCTGCCGCTAAATTACCGTTTTTATCAAGCGCCACTGCGCCAACCGTGCCCATTTTGTAAGAGTTAGGCAATGCTTTGTGCGCGGCTTGGTACTCTTTACTGGTTGCTTTGGCTTTATCTAATTTTTGTTTTGCTTTTAAAAGCGCTTTGTAACGAGGCTCGGTATCAAATAAGTTATTTTCGACAAGTTCAACACCTTGCTCTTTAGCAAACTCCTCAGCGCCTTGCCCACTAAGCATTACGTGTACAGAGTTGTTCATGACCAAACGCGCTAATTTAATCGGGCTCTCAATATGCTTTACACCCGCAACGGCACCTGCTTCACGGTTTCGACCATCCATTATGGATGCATCAAGCTCATGCCCGCCATCGTAAGTGTATACCGCTCCACGCCCTGCATTAAAATAAGGCGATTGCTCTAATACTGTAATTGCCGCAGTTACCGCATCTAAACTTTCACCGCCTTGGTGCAATACTTTATAACCTGTCTCTACGGCCTCTGTTAATTTAGCGCGGTACTGCTTTTCTTGAGCGGGTGTAAATCGTGCTTTTTCTATTGTCCCTGCCCCACCATGAATCGCAATGGCAAAAGGAGTCTCTGCAGCGAATACGCTATTACTTAAAGCAAAAAGGCTGCTCGCAAAAATTGCTAATAAGGGTGTTTTCATAATGAGTTCTTTTATGGGAAAGTTATAAACTAATGTGAATGGTTGCGGGCTTAATTTCAACTAAAGTGAGTTTAATGGCATAAAAAAAGCGCCTTAAGGCGCTTTTTAAAATTTTACGTGTTTGTAATACCAATTTTATTAAAAACATGGTCATTCTAGCGTATTAAATAGCTCACTAACTACGTTGAAAATTATTTATATAGAACAACTATGTATCATAATTTTAGCCTTGTTATTGAGCCATTTTCTTATCGCTATAATAGATCACTAATTTAATGCAATTGGTATAATTAAGCTTGTTTAGCTTTTAAACGCGCTAAACGTGCTACTTGATGAGTAGACGTTAAGAAAGAATAAATTGGTGCTAAGTAACCACGTTTACGAAGCTCTAAGAAATCAGCATCGCTTAACTCGTTTAGCTTTTTCTCATCGATAAGGTAAATACCGTTGATGTCTTTTTTCTCGCCTTTAATGTCTACTGTAAGCGTTTGCGCAATTAGTAGCTCTTTATCAGCAAGGAATTTAGTGAACGCTTCAGTTACTTGAGAAAACTCAATGAAAGATACAAGCGCTTCTTTACGACGTTTTAGGTAATCTGTTTCTTCGCCGTTTTCAAATAATGCATTACCTTCGTCTTCACCAACAAGCGCACTTGCTTCGTCAATTACGATACCGTATTGATCTTGATCTGGGTGTTTAACTAAGCCCAGTGGGTAACGAGTAGATGCCATAGGTGCAAATGCTGCAGTCCATTTACCATCTTCTACAAAAAGGTTTTCGCCTGGCTCTAAGCCAAACATAGCAACAGCTTGAAAAGTGCCGCTTTCGTTGTTTTTAACGAATGACATTGGAAACTCGTTTGCTACGCGTGCAAACTCATGTGCAACTACTGGCACTAAATGTTGAGTTTTCATGAATTCTACATTGATGCCGTTTTGAATTTTAGTGTTGGCATGTTTTTCGTTGTGTAAAGGCTGTACTTGTTGCTCCGCCATGTTACTGCTCCGTTTATTTTAATTTATATGTTTCATTGTTAATACCTTTAGGCTAATGCTTTTGAGCTAAAAAAGGAAGGGAAACTTTTATGACAACGACCATGAAAAAATAAAATTTAACTAAATCTGAACGTTGCTAAAAAACATACAGCTCAAACTCATAAATTTTGTTCAAAAACAACACACTTCATGGTTGATTTTAATACAAACCAAAGTTATTCATTAACATTGGTTAACAGTTCAGGACTGTTTTTTTGCAGTGTTTAGGCTTAAATTTGAGCAAATAAAAAAGGCCGCTTATATAAGCGGCCCTTAAAAGTTAAATTAGCATCTAAATTAAGGCGCCCAATATACTTCAATATTTATACTTGGGTGATTAAGCACAGCGCGAAGTGGCATGTCATTAACATCGCCGCCCGCTTTTGCTTGCTTATAAACAGCGAGTTTTTCTTCACCGCTAATTAAAAGCTTAACCACTTTAGACTGCGCAATGGCATTTAACGTAAGTGTCATGCGCTCAGTAATACTACCCGTCACATCACTTTGTATCGCATTAATTGCACATACTGTTTGCTCAGTTGTTAAACCGTGCTCTAAACCTTCTGCATTTGGGAATAACGACGCTGTATGACCATCTGGGCCCATGCCTAGAATAGTTACATCGTATGGCGCTTTTAAAGCACTGTAAGCGGCTTCACACACTTCACTGCCTTGCTGCGCGGTTGGAGCATCGTTTTTCATGGTTATAAAGTTTGCAGCACTGCCAAAATTTTGTAATAACGTGCTTTTAATAAATGCTTCGTTACTTTTTTCATGGCTTGGGTCTACCCAGCGTTCATCAACCATAGCAACATCAACATGTTGCCAATCTAAATCAAGCGTTGATAAATGCTTATAAGCTGGCGCAGGAGACGAGCCACCCGACACCATTAATACAGCACGGCCATCGTTTTTAATACCATCACGTAGTGATTGCTCAAGCGTTGCAGAAAGCTCAGCTGTTAACGCGTCTTTATCGTCAAAAAATTTTTCAACTAGTGTTGCCATGCTTATACCTTATCGCCTGTGTTAAACCACACGTGGCTTTTTTCTGCCAATAGTTCATCAGCATCCTCAGGACCCCAGCTACCAGCACGGTAAAGCGCAGGCTTGCCTTTGTCTTGCCAACGGTCAATGATTGGATCAATCCATTTCCACGCTTGACGAACTTCATCACGGTGAATAAATAATGATGGGTTATTTGCAGCGGCATCAAGCATTAAACGCTTGTACGCATCTGAGTGAAAACCATTGCTGTAAGCTTGTGAAAGCTCAATATTCATTGTTACTGGTTCAAGTTGCATTTGAAGGTTATCAAGACGCTTAGACATAAGCGTTAGTTGAATTGTTTCCTCTGGTTGCAAACGAATAACAAGACGATTTGGCTCGATATTACCCACGTTATCTTCGTAGATATTGTGAGATACTTTTTTGTATTCAACCACAATTTCTGCACAGCGCTTAGCCATACGTTTACCCGTACGAAGGTAAAATGGAACACCCGCCCAGCGCCAGTTATCAATATGCGCGCGAATAGCTACAAACGTTTCTGTTTTACTAGAACCTTCATTTAGCTCTTCTAAGTAACCCGGTACAATTTTACCGTTTAAGTCACCTGGTACGTATTGACCACGAACAATATTTTCATCAACATCACCACCTACTAGTGGGCGAAGTGCTTCTAATACTTTTAGTTTTTCGTTACGAATACTGTTAGCGTTAAGCTTATTAGGCGACTCCATTGCAACTAAACAAAGTAGTTGTAATAAATGGTTTTGAACCATGTCACGAAGTGCACCGGCTTTATCGTAAAAACCAGCACGGCTTTCAAGACCAACAGTTTCTGATAAGCTAATTTGGATGTTATCAATAGATTTAGCATCCCACATATTTTCAAACAATGAGTTTGAAAAACGTAGCGCCATTAAGTTTTGTACTGTTTCTTTACCTAAGTAATGGTCAATACGGAAAATTTGCTCTTCATTAAAAAATTCTGCAATTTTTCCATTAATTGCTTCAGCAGAATCACCGCAATAACCAATTGGCTTTTCAACAACAACGCGTGATGTAGGTGTAATTAAACCTTTAGTCGATAATATTTCACAACATGTGCCGTAAACAGCAGGCGGAAGCGATAAGTAAAACACGCGAGACTTAGTGCTTTCGTGCTCATCTAAAATGCCTTTTAGCACATCCCAGTTGTCGTCTGCTTCTGTAACATTACTTACCACTGGCACTAAAAAAGTAGAAAATGCTTTCCAATCTTTAGCGTTAAACTCACCTTTGCTTAAAAATTCTTGTAATGCTTTATGCGCTGTTTCTATGTATTCAGCACGTTTCGATTCTTCGCGTACTGTTGGTAGGATACGTGAGCCTTCAGGTAAGTTACCTTCTTGATATGCTCTGTACATTGCAGGTAGCAATTTGCGTAACGCAAGATCACCACCGCCCCCAAAAATTATAATATCAAAAGGATTAAGCATAGTTACTCTCTACGTTGTGATACCCAGTACATTTTATAAATGTGCGGGTATGCCTATTTATTGCTAGATTAGATGGCTTTTATAGCTGTATTTAAATAAAAGCCTGCTGAATTGTTCTGTATCGATGATTTATTATTATTTTTATCATTGCGCTTATTAAATGAGCCTTAGGGGCCCTGTATCTCCTCTCACAAAAATACAGACCCTAAGCACTCCAGCGCTACCCGTTCAAAGGTACTCGGTTTACTTACTTGCGTAAGCGAATTTTTTACTGCGTACGGTTTTGTTTGTAGTACGCCATTAAGCCGTTTGTAGAACTATCATGAGCGTGTTTAACGCTTTCATCAGTAAGTTCACTCTCAATTTTAGATGCTAAACCTTTACCCAGTTCTACACCCCATTGGTCAAACGAACATATTTCTAAAATAATGCCTTGGCAAAATATCTTATGCTCATACAGTGCAATTAAACGGCCCACTGTTTTAGCATCTACTGTATCTAATAGCATAGACGTTGTAGGACGATTGCCTTGATGAATTTTATGATTTAATAACTCATCAATCTCTGCTTGCGATTTACCCTTAGCGGTTAAATCAGCGGTAACCTGCTCTGCATCCATACCACTCATCATTGCTTCTGTTTGTGCAAAGAAGTTTGATAATAAAATATCGTGATGCTTATCAACATTCACTTGTGGTTTAACTGATGCAATAAAATCTGCAGGTACAATTACATTACCTTGGTGTAAACACTGATAAAACGCGTGTTGACCATTAATACCCGTCATGCCCCAAATAATTGGAACTGTAGTATAAGGTACCGTTTCGCCTGCAAAGTTAACGTGTTTACCGTTACTTTCCATTTCGCCTTGCTGTAAATACGCAGGCAACATATGCAGTGCTTGGTCGTACGGTAATATAGCTTGCGCTGTGTAGCCTAAAAAGCTCGTATTCCATACACTAAGCAATGCCATAATTAATGGTATATTTTGCTCAAACGGCGCAGATTTAAAGTGCTCGTCTATTTCAAACGCGCCTTCTAAAATTGCTTCAAAGGCGTCGTAGCCTAAATATAAAGCAATTGGTAAGCCTATCGCACTCCAAAGTGAAAAGCGACCGCCAACCCAATCCCACATAGTGAATACGTTTTCGTCGCTGATACCAAAGGCTGCCGTTTTTTCTAAATTTGTACTTACTGCAACAAAGTGTTTTGCAATTGTACTTTCATCTTTTGTTGTTTGTAAAAACCAGTCAACCGCTGTTTTAGCGTTTGTCATAGTTTCTGACGTAGTAAATGTTTTTGACGAAATAACAAATAATGTTGTTTCAGGGTCAATGGCTTTTAATATAGACGAAATTTGTACACCGTCAGCATTAGATACGTAATGAACATTTAACGTATCATCAGCAAGTGCTTTTAATGCCTCGGTTGCCATTTGTGGGCCAAGGTTAGAACCACCTACACCAATACTTACAACATCTTTTACCGCTTTACCGGTATAGCCTAACCATTTACCGCTACGGACTTTTTCTACAAACACTTTAATTTTAGCTAATTCGTTGTCTACGGCTTGTGTCACGTTTTCGCCATCAACGATTAATGGAGTGTGAGCACGATTACGAAGTGCCGTATGTAGTACTGAGCGATCCTCGGTGATATTTATTTTTTCACCGCTAAACATTTTATCGCGCCACGATGCAATATCGCATTCTTTAGCAAGCGACATTAAGTTAGCAAAAACATCGTTATCAATAAGTTGCTTAGAATAGTCGAATAATACGCCAGGAACTTGAGTCGAAAACTGAGAAAAGCGCGTGTCATCTTGTGCAAATAACGTTTTCAGATGTGTTTGTTTCATCTTAGCTGCACTTTGTTCTAGTGCTTGCCAACTTGCTAGTTGCGTTCGGTTAGACATGGAAATATCCTCTATTTTTTTCAATCAATTGATTTAAAAATGTTTTTTATAAAAGCAAAACTCTTAACACTGCTTATTTACACTAAAATAAAGCGCCGATAGTATAACTAAAAATGCAAAAAAAGTGCTGTTTTTATAATTTTAGATGCCGATGATAACGCAATTTTTAGCTTTTGACACCGGTATCATAAAAATTTTATAAATTAATTTACCCGCAATTTTAAAGGCAACGGGATAGCTTAATCAATCAAAATGAAATATTAATGAATTTTTATCAGCACAATAATTACTTTTTATAGTTATTCACTAATTATTAGGGCCTGTTTATCTTTCGAAGTTAAATTTGCAGCAGTGTGTTTGGCATTTAGGCAAGGCAGAGCCTATGTAGTGTGGTTATTCCCCATAAATAGGCGATAACGTGGAATAAATGCCAAACATGCGCTGCCCGAAGGGTTCTGCCTAGGGGCAATTTACTCTTTGTTACTCGGTTTTTACTTAGCCCACTAGGTTACAAACCTCACGCCGCGATTAAATAGCCCCTAGATTGAACAAATTTTAATCCTGAAAGGTCAACAGGCCCTAGGGCTTGTTTACCTTGCGAGCAAATAAACCTTAAAAACAAAAAAATCGGCCCTAAAGCCGATTTTGTATAAATTACAATCTTTGTTTAATTACTAAGCGCTAACCCGCCACTTAGGTTATAAACCGTTTTGTATCCTAGTTGCATTAAATTAGTTGCAGCAATTTTTGAGCGGTTACCACTACGGCATAATAAAATGTACTTGTTATTTTTGTTTAATTGCCCTTCAAATACCGCATTTGCCATTCTGCTAAGTGGTATATTTAATGTTTTTTCATCTAGCGTATTAAATAACTGAGCAACATTATTTGCTCCATGCTCATACGGCTCCCGAGTATCTATTAAATATGTATCGCTGGTGTTTAACATTACTTTAGCGTCATCAAAATTTAATTGCTGTGTATCAACCTCAGGTAACGCATTTACATAACCACACAATTGCGTGTTATCTACTTGTTTTGAAGCGTCGTACTGCTGTTTTTGTATTGCAAATTCATCAACTGAAATGCTGCCGCTCACTAACGCATCAAGTAATGGCGTTTGGTTTTGCTGTACAGCCCAGTTCATGGCAAAACATTGTTGGTAGTCGTGCCCTGAGCAAATAATGCTGGTGCTATTAAGTTGCTCGCTCATTGCTAAAATAGAGCGTGCCATTGCTTTTGCATCCCCACCTATAAGCGATGTATTGCCAAGCCCTGCAGGCAGTATTAAATCACCACAAAAACAGTAACGCGTTTCGCCATTACTGTTTTTTAATAAATAACTTACACTGTCTTTGCTGTGCCCAGGTGTAACTACTTTTTCAAGTACGTCGTTTGCCAAGTTAATACTTGCTGTATTTAGCGGCCAACCTAGCGAATCAACCTCACCTTTTATAACTCTTGAGTCAAGAACGCTGGTTAGTAAATTAGTCGCTGACTCTCGCTCTTGATGCAGATGAGTATTAAGCACCGCCGATATAGTTAAGTTTTGTGTATTAGCTATTTTTTCAAAGCGCGGAATAAGCTCAATAATAGGGTCAATTATTACAGCGTGCTTATCATCGCTTACATAAAGCCAACTACATGCTCCTTGGTGCCTAAACTGAGTAAGGCCCAGTGCGCATACTTCTTGTTGTGGTGTGGTGCTGTCAGATACGATTAAACAGTTTGCCTGGAGTATTGCTTTAAGAGCGCGAATACGCACACAAGCATCATCAATATCGTGTTGTGTTGCAGCAGGTCCAAACGATAGCCTAATCGCGTTTTCGCTTTGCCACTTACTTGCACCCATTGCATCTAAAACAAAACTTGTTGATGCGCCTGTACTACAAGCCGAGCCTCCACTTACGCGAATGCCCGCAGCGTCAAATAAATCAATCACTTCTTTGCTCGTTAAATCGTTAACAGCAAAGTTAAGTGTGGTAGGCACGCTATAAGCAAAATCATGATTGAATGTAATATCGCCAAAGGTGTCTTTTATCGCGCTTTGTAACTGGCTTCGATAAGAATTAAGTACGCTAATTGGTTTAAATGTATCGTCTGATTTATCAAGCAACATACTAAATAGCTTATTTAACCCTGCAATACCGGGTAGATTTTCGGTGCCTGAGCGCATTCCACTTTCTTGACCCCCACCCGCTATAAAAGGTGTGTACGCACTGCCACTACGAATATATAAAAAACCAATACCTTTAGGTGCATAAAGCTTATGCCCCGAAAAAGGTGCGTAGTCTATTGTTGTATCACTCAGCGCGAGCGCTTGTTTACCCAGCGCCTGTACGCAATCCACCATCCACGATACATTTTTATTACGGCTACGAATTACCTGCTCAATAGCGGGTAAATCTTGATATACACCGGTTTCGTTATTAACGGCCATGGTGCAAATCATCAAAGCGTTATCGATATGTTTAGCTATAAAATCTAAATCTAAAATACCGTTACTATCAACCGGAATAGCAAGCACCTCAGCATTAACGTCAAGTACGCTATTCCAGTGCTTAAGTGTATTTGGTACCGCTTTATGCTCAGTAGCACCATATAACAATACGGGGTTTTTAATCGGGTGTTTTTTAGCATCAATTAACGTAGAAACCACCGCAGTTTGAATACCTTCTGTTGCGCCAGAGGTAAATAAAATATCACCATTATTTGCGCCAATAACTGTGTGTGCTTTTTGACGTGTTTGTTCTAATAAATGCTTGGCTTGAATACCTGTGATGTGCGGGCTTGAAGGATTACCAAAACATATTTGCATGGTATGAGAAACAACATCAGCAATACAAGGCAACACCGGGGTCGTTGCGTTTGCATCAAGGTAAACTTGTTTTACTGGCTCATCGTGCAATAAAAACTCAGACATTAAAAAACGCACCTTATTACTAAAAAATATATCTTATTACCAATAGTACATAAATTTACAGGTAATGAGTAATAATCAATTAGCACTAGAGGTGCGTTTACTATTCTTTTTTAGACTAAAAGTCTGTTTACTTAATTATTCACTGACCTCTTTACTTATCTCTTCATGCGTTGACGACCAAGCTGTTATTAGCGCTTTTACTAATGAAGCCAACGGGATAGCAAAAAATACGCCCCAAAATCCCCACAAGCCACCAAAAAATAATACCGCGACAATTATAAATACCGGATTTAAATCAACCGCCTCAGAAAATAATAGTGGCACAAGCACGTTGCCATCAAGCGCCTGAATAATTCCGTAAATAATTAAAATGGTCCAAAACTGTGTTTCTAATCCAAACTGAAACAGCGCAACTGCCGCTACCGGAATAGTGACGAGTGCCGCGCCAATAAATGGAATTAATACCGACAAGCCAACAAGCACACCAAGTAATGCGGCGTAGCGTAAATCTAAAACAGTAAATGCAATAAAAGACACACCACCAACAATTAAAATTTCAAACACTTTACCGCGAATGTAATTCATAATTTGTTGATTCATTTCGTGCCACACTTGCAAAATTAAGCGTCGTTGCTGCGGGATCAGTTTAGCAATACTCCCCGTTAGCTCCAGCTTATCTTTAAGCATAAAAAACACCAGTAACGGCACAAGTACTAAATATATAAGCCATGCAACAACATCTTTTAATGACGTAAGTGAAAACGACAATACAGTTTGACCAAACTCAATGATTTTAGCTTCTACCGTTGCAACAATAGCTTGTACTTGATCTATGTTAATTAAACTTGGATATTGTTCAGGTAAAGCCATTAAATAAGACTTCCCTTGTTCTAACATATGCGGGGTTTCTTGCACTAAGTTACTGGTTTGCTTCCAAAGCACTGGGCCAATAACCAAAATAAGGGTGAGCATAATGCTAATAAATATCAACATTACAATAATCGTTGCAGTAAAACGTTTTAAGCCAACGCGCTCTAAATGAACAACCGGCCAATCAAGTAAATAAGCGATAACCAGTGCAACAAGCACAGGAACAATTAACGAGCCAAAAAAGTAAAGTAAGGCCACTGAGGC
Source organism: Pseudoalteromonas sp. c7(2019) (assembly GCF_011378625.1). NCBI lineage: Bacteria > Pseudomonadati > Pseudomonadota > Gammaproteobacteria > Alteromonadales > Pseudoalteromonadaceae > Pseudoalteromonas > Pseudoalteromonas sp. c7(2019). Next base: position 189,560 of record NZ_WTKS01000005.1, read on the forward strand.
CAATAATAAAAATAATAAGGTAGACGAATGAGGATCCGAGAACTTCCTTTCGTACCATGTTTTTACGTATTCAAACATGTAATGGCTCCACTAATAACAACCCACGTTGTTTATCAAAATTGTAACTATAAGCATTTTTTTGCAAAAAACGTTCAATATCGTTCGCACTTTCACCTTTATTAAGACTAAAAGTGATACGTTGTTTTGAAGATTGCGCACTTCGTAGCGCAAGTTTAAACTGCACAAATTGCTGAGGGCATTTAAACTCTTTTAAATCGCGCTCTACCATAACTACTTTATCCGTATAGTAAATGAATAATAAGTCGCATATTTACGGTCAATATACTTATATGCCCAAACCGTTGTAACTTTTTGTTAAAACAATACCTGCAATAGTTTATCCTTATAACATAACTAGCAGTAAGGATAAGTTAATGCCTGGCACGCATAATAAAGCGCAACTACCAAGTAATCCAACACTCAAAGAGATTAATTGGTTTAAAAAGCAAATTAATTGGGGCGAACTACCTCCTTTTTATCACCTTGTTGCCTCATCAATAAGCGAATCTGAAGGGATTTTAGATCATGGATTCGATAATGCAGTTAAACAACTTATAGATAAACGCAATTGGAACTTAGATTTATTAGAAGGCCATGAAGACAGCCTTGGTGTAATACACACTAAACATAAGCCACGTATTGCGCTGCACCAAGTTTTTACCGACAGAGGCTTTGAGCTATGGGCACAGCCTTATGCTAAAGATGTTATTGTTGACCAATACATAAAAAATAATCGCTTTATGGAGTTTAGAGTGTGGGATCCACATTCAATGAAAAACCTGATCAGAATAAGTCAGTTACATAAGTTTATTGGCTTTTATTTTGAACGGGGCGACAAAGCAGATAAAGCCATTATTTTACATGCACATAAAGTAGTACATAAAATTATTACTTTTTTGCAGCGAGAATTGAACGTTGTAAAGCTTGATGGAGTCACAATAAAAGAACTATACCAATTGTGCGAAAAAGACAGCCGTGCAAGCAGTGACGAAATAGACATAGCCAAAATTGCAATTGGCGAACAAATTAACAAGGAATAAAATGCAGCTAAAATCAGCATTTATCACTTTATGCAGTGCCGCGCTTACGTTTAGCTTATTAGTAAGCGAACCTTTAAAAGCGCAAACCAACTTTACACTTCCTGATTTAGGAACATCTGCATTACAAGCACTGCCACTTGAAAAAGAACAAGCTATTGGCGAAGTAATGATGATGCAAATACGAGGTTCATCGCCAGTTATAAACGACCCTGTGCTAGATGAATACCTCACGACTATTGGCCGTAAACTTGTTGCTAATGCTAACGATGTACGTTTTCCGTTTTCGTTTTTTTGGATAAATAACTCAGAAATAAATGCGTTTGCATTTTATGGCGGGCATGTAGGTGTACACACCGGGTTAATAGCTCAAGCCGATAACGAGAGCCAGTTTGCTTCGGTACTTGGTCACGAAATTGCTCACGTAACACAGCGCCACTTAGCACGTAGAATACAGCAACAACAAGATAACAGCGCGCTGACCATTGCCGGCATGATTGCAGGTATATTAGCAACCGTTGTTGCACCCGACGCGGGTATTGCCATTATATCTGCCAGCCAAACACAATCAGCTTTTAGTCAGTTAACGCATAGCCGCTCAGCTGAGCAAGAAGCTGACCGCATAGGCATGCAAACACTTAATAATGCAGGATTTGATCCCCGTGCATCGAGTGAGTTTTTAACTAAACTTGCAGCGCAAATTCGCTATAAATACAAACCACCTGCATTTTTGCTAACTCACCCATTACCAGAGAGTCGTGTATCAGATGTACGTTTGCGTGCAGAGCAATTCCCTGTGCGCCTTATGAATGCGAGCCTTGAGTTTAATTTAGCAAAAAGTCGAGTGCTTGCCCGCTATGACAACAAACCAGAAAACGCAGAAGATCTATTTAGAAAGCTACTGCGCGAAAATACCTACAACAACACTGCATTAAAGTATGGCTTAGCCATAAGCTTGCTTGATCAAAAAAAGCTTGATGAAGCAGCGCCAATATTAGACGAGCTTTTAAAAAACGATCCTAAAAACTTATTTTATATAGATACCCATACCGATTTACTTATTGCACAAAAAAAGGCAGATGAAGCCGTTAAGTTTTTAGCGGATTTAAATCAGTATCGCCCTAATAATCAGGTAATTACACTTAACTATGCCAACTCAGCACTTGAAGCTGAGCAATATGAGCTTGCTGAAAATATTTTAAAGAGTTTTTTACTCGAAAAGCCAGATCATAACTTAGGCAAGCAACTCCTTGCAGACGCGTATAAAAAACAAGATAAATTAGCCTCTTATCACGAAGCTAACGCCGATGTATTAGCACAATATGGCGCTTATTTAAAAGCCGCAGACGAAGTACAAAAAGCACTAAACTTTGTAGAGCCTACTCAACTTGTAAAGCAACAACGTTTAAAAGCACTACTTACCCAGTATCGACTTTTACAAAAAGAGCTTGCAAGACTTTAAGTCTGCAAGCGCTTACCCTAAAATAGACGCAATTCACACTTTGGAATCATTTTATGTCTGTTACTATTTACCACAACCCTCGTTGTTCTAAATCACGCGAAACGCTAGCGCTACTGCAAAGTAAAGCAATAGAGCCAAGTGTTGTAGAGTATTTAAAAACGCCTCTTACACACGAGCAAATTTCAACGCTTGTAATCCAACTTGGTTTTTCATCCGTACGTGAATTAATGCGCACAAAAGAAGATGACTACAAAGCGCTTAATTTAAAAGATGAAAGCAGTGAATCAGCATTAATAGATGCCATGGTACAAAATCCAAAACTAATTGAACGCCCTATTGTAGTTAATAACAATAAAGCAGCGATTGGTCGTCCACCAGAAAACGTACTAAGCGTTTTATAATGAGTGCAACCATAGTGGTGCTTTATCACTCAAGCCATGGCTCAGTTGAAGCAATGGCTCACGAAATAGCAGAGTCGATAGAGCAACAAGGTGCTACAGCACTGCTTCGCACCTTTGTGGCTAAAAATGCGCACGACATTGTGATCACCAAAGATGATTTAATAAATTGCGATGGTTTAGCATTTGGTACACCAACCCGATTTGGCATGATGGCCTCTCAAGCTAAAAGCTTTTGGGAAACCACCAGCGACTTATGGTTAAAAGGTCAGCTAATAGATAAGCCAGCGTGTGTGTTTTCGTCATCAAGCAGTATGCATGGTGGTAATGAAGCAACCTTACTTAACTTATCTCTGCCACTATTACACCACGGTATGATGCTACTGGGCGTGCCGTACGATGTACCCGAACTACTTGCAACACAAACAGGTGGAACACCATACGGTGCAACACACGTTGCTGGCAGCGCTAATAGTGCACAGCTAAGCAAAGACGAAATTAAAATATGCCAAAGCGTTGGTAAACGCCTTACTCACATTGCGAGAAAACTTAAATGAATACAGCTGACAACCCAGCTAAAAAGCCGATTACAGTAAAGTTTCAGCGTGCCGCACTATTTGGCTATGTAGGTTTACTTGTTCTTATTCCACTGTGGATGTATTTTGTGCCACCTCTAAATGGTAATGCGAGTTTAGTGTCTTTATTTTTGCCTATTATTCCGTTACTACTGCCGTTAAGAGGCATAATTAAAGACAATACATACACTTATGCGTGGGCTAACTTTGTTGTAATGCTGTATTTTATTCACGGGCTTACCATGCTGTGGGCCGCTCCTGATGAATTAATTTGGGTATTGCTAGAGCTTGTGTTTGCCTCTTCAATGTTTATTGGCTGCACTTACTACGCAAGACACCGCGGACAAGAACAAGGTTTAAAAATCCGTAAGCTTAAAGAAGAACTAGCTGAAGAAAAAGCAGCAAATGAGCACGGTAAATAAGGCTTAACCATAAACGGTTATAAATACAAAAAACGCGCTTAAATTGCTTTAAGCGCGTTTTTTATTAGCTGTTTAAAAGTGACTAAACTAAATCACTTAAGGCAGCTAGCACCACAATACTCGCCAACCCTATTTGAGCAATTAAGCTAATAAACGAAAAGCCTCTAAGCACAAATAAACCCCAAGGGTGTTTAATATGTGGATATAACGCACAGCGTTTTAAAGTGGTCGCAAAGAAAAAACAAATCACTGCCGCCATAGTTAAACTCAGCGTCAGCTCACTTTTAATAGAGAGTGTTTCATCAAAAAAGAAGAACAACTGCAAAGGCAGCAATATAGTGACAATAGCGTGCAGCACATGTACTTTTTTAATGCGATCAAACTGCCCTTCCGGCGAAAGCTCTTTAATACCAAAGTCACGCTCTAAACATTTAACCAAGTTATTAGCTTTAATACTAACCGCCAAACGGTAACAACTTAAACCTTCTTTATTGCGCGCTCTAAAGTTATAGCCCGCTTTAATAAGCAGCACCATTAACGATTCATTTTTAGCAAATACAGCGTAATGAAGTGCTGTGTTACCTAAATTATCAACCGCTTTTTTGTCTTGCTTTGCAAGTAGCGTTTCAACCACATTTACAAAGCCTTTTTCGGCGGCCCACATAAAAGCTGTTTTATTGTTTTCATCAGCAAGAACACCTGTAGCGCCTTGCTCAATAAAACGCATTGCCATTGTTTGCTTGGCTGTTTTTTTACGCAGGTGCGTTAATAATGCTTTTTCTAGCAGTACAACAGAGTCAACATCAGGAGAAACCTGTGTAAGCAACGTAAAATAGTCTTTACCCGCTGCTACTTTTTCGCTGGCAAGTTCAGAAAGAGTATCTAAATCAGCAATAGACTCTGGAATAAACGCACTTAAGCGCTCTCTAAAATCAACTTCTTTCCAAAGGGCTAATGTATCTTTTGCCGAAAGTTTACTTTTATTATTTAGCGCATGCTCAATTAACGTGAAATAGCGTTTACTAAAAAACAAATCGACTAAAGACAGTGGCGTATCTATGGTATTTTGTGCAGCCACACTTGCGTATTTTTCAAGGCGCTGGCATAGCATAAGCACTAAGCTTTCAGGGGTGTATTCATTATCGTAGTAATGGCTTTTAACCGCACTAATATACGCTTGTGCGTCTTCGTCATATTCAGAGATATGTTGAAAGTAACATTCTTCAAATGGTTCTAGCGGGGTTAGCCATGCCAAATAATAAATAGGCGGTAACACGGTGGTGCATACACCATCGTCTTCATTTGTAGAACGACAAGCAGGCCAAGCTTCCAAAGCATCTAAAATAAAGGCACCGTTTTGTTCTACCAGTCCTTTAATAAGTAATGGGTATTCCTTTGGCCAAATCAGTACATTTTCCATTAAAACAACACAACTCCAGTGTGGCTTGGGGGTGGTAAGTTATATCAGTTTTTAGCTGACACCACGCTTAATCAAAGTGTCGATATTCTAGCACACCTTTGTTTTGCTGCTAGCGCAAAATTACGCAATAACAACAATCCTTTACTTACAAATATAAAAACGGCCAAGTACATAAGTAATTGGCCGTTTTTGAGGTTGGAGTTGGGCTTAATCAGAGCCAGACAAATAGTCTATTTACTTTTTAACTCGCTAATAACTTGATCTAAACCCACTTCAGAAATACGTTGAATAATCTCTTTTTGCTTAGCACTTAATAGTGAAATACCTTCGGCAACAATATCGTATACTTTCCACTCATCATTTTTACCTAAACGAAGCTTAAAACTTAAGTCGATTGTAGGCGCATTTGGCTCAATAATTTGTGTATTAACTGTTGCGTACTCAGAGTCACTTTTTGCGTTATTACGCTCAAATACTACTTTTTGACCTGTGTACTTCATTAGTGCAGCGGCGTATGTGCCTGTTAAGTAATGCTCTACTGCATCAATAAATTGAACTGCCTGTTCGCGCTCAATGCCTTTAATGTGTTTACCTAATAATTTAAACGACACAAACTTAACATCAATATGTGGCATTAAACGTTTTTCAACAATGGCAGCCATCGCTTCTTTGCTTGCTGTGCCTTTTGAATTTACTTGGCCAATGTCTGCAAATAGCTTATCGGCTACTGATTCAAGTAACTGATCTGGCGATTGCTGAGTTTGTGCAAATAACGAACTACTAAAAAAAGCAGTGGCTAAAACGAATAGTTTAAAGAGTTTCATAATTGTATATGTCTGTGTGATTAAGATGGCTGTAATTTACGCGAACTATACGCAATAAAAAAGGCACAAATAAGCAACTTATTAATGCCCAAATCGCACCAATAAAATAACTAAAATAAATTCAAGCAGTTAGAAACCTCCGTTAACAGCTCATATACAACCGGCATTTTGTCCTCATTGTAATTGTTAATAGGTCGCCCTTATCATTTAGTTATCACTTGAATCAGACAAACATTTGGCACCTATGAAAACGTCACTTAAAACACTTATTATCTCATTTATATTAGTAGCTTCACTTTTTGGCAAACTTGCTTTTGCTCAATCGAACCACGGTTATGCCGTTGATTTTCTCAAAGGCGAAGGTAACGTAAACGGCGTTAAGCTTGCGTATCAGTATCATGCACCTAGCATGCAAAATATAATTGGTGATGCACGCTTTTACTTTGAAACCAGCGTAAATATGTGGGAATACCGCCACGGCGATGAAACACAATCAAACCTAGTACTTGCTATGTCACCTGTGCTGCAATTTCCTGCCTTTAGTTTTAACAACACCCCATTTTATGTAGAAGCAGGGATTGGTGTATCACTGATTGATGAAACGCAGTTTGCCGGTAAAAACATAAGTACTCACTACCAGTTTGAAGACCGCATAGGCCTTGTTGCCGACTTTGGTCATACTAACGTTGCCCTTAGAGTTATTCACTATTCAAACGCAGGCTTTAAAGAGCCAAACCCAGGGCTTAACTTTTTAACGCTTTCGGTAGCTAGACGTTTTTAAGGTTATTGATTGTGTTTAAAGTTATTGATTGCGTTTAAAATTATTGATTGTGTTTTGAGTAATTTAATTGCTGTTATAGCGTAAAACGGTCACACTTAAACGTACTAAATATTAAGTGATACTGCGATGCAAACTTGGCATATTGTAATTATTGTCGCCGTTGTTTTTGCTATTGTTATTGGTAATATTGCGCTGATTAGACTCTCTGCAAAAACGGAGTTTAAAAAGCCCAACGCCAATATTAAAAATACAACAGACACAAAAAAGCCCTGATTAATCAGGGCTTTTTTAATAATACCAATTCGCTTAATTATATTTTCGTTAATTTAGCCTACTAACCAATGCGCCATTAGCGCAATAACAGGTAAAGTAATTAGCGTTCGCAAAATAAATATAATAAACAACTCTAAAATATTTACCGGTATTTTACTGCCAAGTAAAAGTGCGCCCACCTCAGACATATAAATAAGCTGAGTTACACTCATTGCGGCAATAATAAAGCGCGTTACATCACTTTCAATTGTACCTGCTGCTAATATTGACGGAATAAACATATCAGCAAAACCAACCATAATAGTTTGCGACGCTGCTGCCGCTTCGGGTACTTGTAATAACTCTAAAAATGGCACAAACGGCATACCTAAATACTGAAATATAGGCGTATGCTCAGCAATGATCAGTGCAAATGTACCTACCGCCATAACCACAGGCAATACACCAAACACCATATCAAGCGCGTTATGTAAGCCCTCTTTTATAGTACCTTTAACACCCGTTGAGTTATCTGCTTTAGCTAATGCAACATCTAACGAGTGACCAAATAAGGTTTTATGACCCGGAATTGTTTCAGCGTCTCTATCTGGCTCAGTACCATCAATCAATAAGTCTTTTTTAAAGCGCAGTGGCGGTAATCGCGGCACAATAATAGCGGCAACAATACCGGCTAAACATACCGTTGCGTAAAACGGTGCAAATAGGTATTCAAGTTTAACTTGCCCAAGCACCACTAAACTAAACGTAATTGAAACCGCTGAAAACGTAGTACCAATAATAGCCGCTTCGCGTTGTGTATAGTGCTTTTGATCGTACTGCCTTGCAGTCATCAAAATACCCACACTACCATCACCTAACCACGATGCAGTACAGTCAACCGCACTTCTACCCGGTACACCAAATACAGGGCGCATTACTTTAGTCATTAACGTACCAGCAAGCTCTAGTAGACCAAAGTTAATTAGTAGCGGCAGTAATAAGCCCGCTAAAATAAATACCGAAAACAACACTGGCAGTAAATCATTTAATACCAGCGCGCCAGTATTGGCCGAGGTAATCATCTCGCTGCCTAGACTTAAGTACGTCATTAAACCAAACGCCATACCAAATAAGCGCACCACCAGCCACGTCCAGCTCACATCAAATAAATGCTTTAACAAAGGTGAGTTACATATAGCGGCGGGTTTAAACACTTTAGTAATTACAGAAATAACCCCTGTAATACAAATAATGAGAGTAATAATTGCTTGAGCAGAGCCAAGCATCATTGCTTGAACCGCTTTTGCCATAACGGCAATAGGAATGGTCATCCCTTGCGAGGTACTAATGGGTGTCATAAATAAAAACACACCAATTAACGAAGGAACCAAAAAAGTAAACCAAGTGCGCCACGTGTAGTGTGAGCGATGAGGTAGCTGAGACATATTTATTAACCTATAAAAACCACAAAAAGAGCATATCGCTCTTTTTGTGGTAAAACTTATTATTATTTAAATTTTAATGCCGCGCTGAATGAGTGCTGCTTCTAATGCTTGTTGTAAACCATTCATAGTACCTGGCTCAAGCGTTTCGCCTTTATCATCCATCCACGTTAAGCTAGTACCGCCTTCTTTAGTTTTACTTACTAAAATTTGGTATTGGCCTTCATCAATAGGTAGTTGAGCTACGTCATCACCCCAAATTGAATCCCAAACACTTGTTTCTGGTTTAGTGTAATCAGCAGTAATTAAGCCCGTATCTGGGTTAATTTCAACAATAGTGAACGACAAGCGCTCTAAAAACCCAGAGAAACGGTCAAACACAGCTTCGTAAGATTGCTCAGTTACAAGTGCTGCATTACCTTTGTTATCAAAGCCCATTTCAAGAGAAATAATACCTTGGCGTTTACGCATATCAACTTCAAGTTGACGGTAACGGTAATCAAACTCGCTCACTACTTGGTTAAGCGCACGTACTTCTAACTGCTGCTTTAACAAATCAGTTAGCGTATGGTCGCCTTTAAAATCTATCAGCTCTACACGTAAAGACGCAGTACGCTGATGTGACTTTTCTTCAATAGTGAATCTAAATTTTTCTAAGTCATCGTTAACTTCATCGCCCCACCACCAAAAACCTTCTTCGGTTTTAATGATTGAGTACCAATCAGTTTCAATAGTACCTAGTAGCTTGTCTTCTTTAGTGGTTGCTGCATTGTTATCAGCGAGGACTGATTGAATCGTGTCCCAAAGAAATTCATCTAAATCAGCAATGCCATCGTTTTTATCAAAATAAATACGCGCTTGTTTATCTGTCTCTTCTACCCAACTGCCTTTAGCAATTGTTAATACTTGTGCCGGTGGGCGGTAATTTGTAGCTTCAGGATTGTTGTCGTATTGACCTACATCCATTTTATAAACTGGGTCTTGAGCTGGTTGAGATAACGACGTTGGTGCTTTTACAGGCTCATGCGTACGATAGTTACGTTCGTCATGTGCCTTATTAATAAATACACTACACCCTGATAAACTTACCAATACACTTACTGCAAGTGCTTTTGGGATCCAATACTGCACAGATATTTCTCCTTAGCATACCCTTTAATTGTTTTAACAAATATATGAGTGGGTAATGCCGATTTGGTTCAGTGTAAAATCAATATTAACTTTACATTTATTATTTGGCTGCCTAAATGCAATAAAGTTCAGCACTTCAACTTAGCAATAAAACTAAGCGCAAATAAGCAAATTTTAGCTATGGTACTTTCCCGTGCCAGTAAAAACAAGAAACACCGCACTTTAAAAGCGCTTAATTAGCGTGTGCTGTAGTTTAGAGCCCTTTTTGTGTTAAACTTCGCCGCCGTGCAACTTCTCGTGTGTATTTTTGGTGTTGCCAACTCGGTTGATATAATCCAAGTAACAAGGTATTTGAACTCATGACTGCATTTTCAAATCATCAAATTGTTTTAACAGCGATTGGCGAAGACAGACCCGGTATTGTAAGTGAACTAACCCAACTGGTTAGCGATTGTCACTGCAACATTATTGACAGCCGTATTGCTATTTTAGGCTGCGAATTTACCTTCATAATGCTACTAAGCGGCGACATGTCGGCAATAAGCCGCATAGAGCACGTACTACCAACTAAAGCCATGGAACTTGGCCTGCTAACCATGATGAAGCGCACAGCGAGTCATACTCCTAGCGAGTTTTGTGCAGGTTACACACTAGAATACACAGGCATAGACACCCCTGGCACATTGAGCAAAGTAACGCGCTTTTTTGCCGACAATAATATTAGTATTTGCTCACTTAAGTCAGACACTTATTCTCAAGAAGACAACATTAAAATGCGTTGTGAACTTGAATTCAACATACCTGTTGATGTAGATATAGATCAATTTAAAATTAGTTTTGAGAGCCTTTCTCACACACTAAACGTAGATTATATTTTTAAACGAATTCGTTAAGGATGCTAAACATGAACACAATTAGTCCATTACAAGCTGGGGATACTGCACCCGCTTTTAGCCTACAAAACCAAAACGACGAAACAGTAACATTAAGCGAGCTGTTAAAAGAACAACAAGTGCTTGTGTACTTTTACCCTAAAGCGTCAACGCCGGGCTGTACTGTACAAGCCGAAAACCTACGCGATGAGCAAGCACAGCTTGCTAAATTTAACACCCGCGTTGTAGGTATTAGCCCAGATCCAATTAAGCGCCTTAAAAACTTTGAAACTAAAAAAGAGCTTAACTTTGACCTATTAGCCGACGAAGACCACGCCATTGCTGAAGCATTCGGTGTATGGGGCTACAAAAAGTTTATGGGTAAAGAGTACGATGGTATTCACCGCTTGACGTTTTTAGTAGGCCAAGACGGTAAAATAAAACACCTATTTGATAAGTTTAAAACCAAAGATCACCATCAAGTAGTGTTAGATTATTTAGCTGCAGAATAAGTTTGTGGCAGAATAAGCTAGCGGCTAAGTAAGTTAGCTACCAGCTATTAGACAAATACAGAAAAGCGTTGCTCAAGGGCAACGCTTTTTTTATGCTAGTTATTAAGTATTTTGGTTAAGTAAAAGCATGATCGAACGTTTAATTAATTGTTCTAAAGGGGACAACCCCGCAAGAATCGGGTTTTAAAATAGGAATATTACTATTCAAAGCCTAGTAAAAACATTTCTTTAAACTCTCGTTGCTGAATCGAATCAAATTGTACTGTTAGCTCTGATTTTTTTAGTATGTTGTGTATTTTATCGTACTGTAAGTTATCTTTTGCTTTAAGGCTTAAGACCTCATACTCTCTGCTAGCCGCTAACACTGCAGGATGACTATACCTATTTTCCATGTCACCAAATCGATTGACCAATAAATTCAAAAAATCAGCTAGTGTATATTTTTCACCATCAACTAAAACATTTAGATCGACGTTGAGTGCTGGACCCGTACCATGATTATTAACGAAAATAGTATATGTATAATTATTGTTATGCCCCAATTCAAACTTAGTGACTATAGGCGTAATTGAGTTTATATACTGAGCGTTGTTGGACTTGAAGCCAAAATAAGCAAAAGTGAAAGTAATCAGTGTAGCGGTAAGAGCTATTAGGTCACTTAGTTTCACTTCAAAAGAAAAGCTTTGCCCTATAATTGCCCCAGCACTAACGCATAAGACAATGGCTATAACTGTTATAAAATCTGGTTTTTTCATACTATTCCCTTAATTAACTGAAGGATAAATAATATCATGGTGGGCTTCCTTTCAAAATACAGACATAAAAAACCCGCTCAGTTGTAAACTGAACGAATTTATTCAATATTGGAAATATTATATCAGTCTTGGGGGGCTAAGCTCTTAATCCCAATGTACTTAGGGTGATTCTTTATAAATGTTGTCCACTTACGATGGATGTTATTAAGTCTTTCATTTGCATAAAGGCGATTATCTAAACCCGGAAAGTTGAAAAGCTCGAATATAGAACAGTAAAAATTTGAAAGATCTTCTTCTACATTGGTTAGTTCAGCTACGGAGCCAATAAAGCTAAACCTTACCCCTAGTCTGTTTAACTTACTTTCTAACCCTTTACTAAAGTCGTGCTTTGGACCCATCTTTCTGGTACTTCTTGATTTTGCCAAATAATATTCACTGCTATCCAAGTAATTGATAAAGTTATCAGCATAAACACTATAGAAACTTTCGATAGCTCTAAAGAAGCTCTCACTAGCAATCATAGATGGTGCTTCAGGCATACTTGAACTAAATAGGCTCGCGTAACAAGTATCCGATCTGATATTTTTAAAATGGTTTTCATTCGAATTCACTAGCTTGGTGCAATATTTTTCAAACTCTTCATGTGTTTTATAGAAATAATTAACAGCGTTATTTTTTAACGTAATCTCATTACTCACGGACTTTTGCTTAGAAGAATGAAATCTCGCAACCATAACTCCAAAAACTATGCTAAGTGAAAGTAATGAAATTGGGAAAGTAAAATATTTTATGAAAGCTGATACTTCAGGCTGAGAAAATACAAATCTAAATTCCCCCTTAAGCCACAACTGAAATGAAAATACCGAGATTATTAAGGCTGCTATCACTACAGGTAAAAAAATAGCAAGGCGAAATGAGAAATTTTCATGCAAACCAACTGTTTCGTCAACCTTAAAGAATTGCTTGTGTCTTGGTTTTAATTTTTCTTTGTCCATAATTTAACTTGTCCTTTATATTCAAGCAGTAGATTCGAATAGAGCGACTTACTAGGCCTCCTAAAAAAGAGATAAAACCTTGACTACATAAGCATGATTAATTGATTTCAGCTTTCTATTCGCACGCGGTTGGAACTCTAAGTTCCGAAGACGTGTTAATAAAGCTTTTATCGTTGTATTGAGTTTCGTTGCACTCAACTCAACCTAGGAAATTTAACTTAACGCTGAACCAAGAAGGTCAAATTCTGACTTCACACATCATGATCATTTAGGCCTTCTATTACTATTTTTAACTATTTTATAATACAAAGTACCGTTATGAAACCAAAAAACCAAAGGGGTCAAATCTTGACTTCATACATCATAATTAATTAGCTGTTTATATTCGCCGAAACTCAAATAAGTTACTGTGTCTGATGTCGCTTCGCTTATCCGACCTACGTTTTCAAATATATAATGCGGGGTTATTGGGTGTGGGTATTGGAGGTTCGTTGGAGCTCGTTGGGTTTCGCTGCGCTCTACCCAACCTACGAGTTTATCTTAAATTTTTACGCAGACAAAAATGGCGTTGCCTGAACGCTCTGCCCATGGGGTTATTTTGTCGTAGTCATGTTCAAATATGTGGATTTCAAAGTACGGTTTTAAGGCTTCTTTAAGCTCGGTATAACTAAAAGCAACCATTGGGTGCTCGTCGTGCCATACAAGTGTTTTGTCTGCGGTGGTTTTTTCGATGCTGAGTTTTAATAACTGTTTACTGCCGCTGCCACTGTAATGCCAACCAGAGCGAAATGTGAATACGCTATTTTCGCTTGTTGCTGTGTGCTCTACAAATGAATCGCTGTCGATTTTGTTTTTATCAACCGTGTTAAAGCAAAATATTCCACCTACGTTTAACGCACTGTGTACGCTGGCAAGGCATTCTTTTAGCTTATTAATGCCGTCGCAGTAGTGGATTGAATACAAAAAGCAGGTAATTAAATCCAATTGCTCGGTTACTTTAAACTCACTCATGTTTTGCAACGAAAATTGCGCTTCTGGACAACGAACTTTTGCTTTATCTAGCATTGGCTGGTTTAAATCAAGCCCACTACTTTTATAGCCGTAATCAATAAAGTGGCGTACATGCGGGCCGGTGCCACATGCTAAATCGAGATGGGTATTTGCGCCATTACCAAAAATTTGGTGCAGCCTGTGAATAGAATTGCTTTGGGCTTGATAATTAATATCTGCGCACATTAAGTCGTAGTAATCAGAAAGGTCGGTGTAGAGTGCATTTGCGGACATATAAGCCTAGTGGTAAGTAGTAGAATATTTTTAAGTCGCGCATAGTAAACTAATTAGCACAATTAACGAAGAAGATATGAGCTTTAGGGTAGATGTAATCTTAGGTTATAAAGTTCAGGCTATAAAGTACAGGGTTGTCGGATGGCGCTTCGCTTATCCGACCTACGTATTTAAATATCATAGAGCGTTGTTGTAAAACGGTGTGAAATTGAAGATTTGTTGGGTTTCGCTACGCTCTACCCAACCTACGTACTATAACTTTAAGCTGCTCTTTAACTAATTCCTAAATACTTATGTACTTGTATTGATAGGCGCCAGTTTTTGGCAATGCAGGTGTCGATTGCTAATTTGGTTGCTGATACTTTTTGGCTAATTGGCTGTAAGTAAACAAGCTTTGGATTAACGCCTGTTTTAGCAAATAACGCTTCTAGCTCTTCTACGTGCTTTTGCATAGCAACGGGGTGTTTAATTTCGTTGGCACGCTTCATTGCGCTGGTAAGTACTTCATAACCGCCGCGCATGTTTATTTTAGGCGATACCGTTACCCATGTTTGCTCTGGGGCGAGTATTTCAAACGTGCCGCTGGTTTCTATTTGTGTACTAAAGCCGTGCTCGTGCAATAAATTACATACTGGATTTAAGTCGAACATACATGGCTCGCCGCCAGTAATAACTACGTGTTTTGCGGTATAACCTCGTGATTGAAACAACGCTAAAATTTGCTCTGCACTGGCGTTAGCCCAATGATCTGAGTCGGCTTTTTTTTCTACGGTTTCGTCCAGTGATACTTTATATACATTATCAACATCCCACGTTTGCTTGGTGTCGCACCAAGAGCAGCCTACTGGGCAGCCTTGCAGGCGTAAAAATATTGAGGGTGTGCCAGTAAAGCTAGCTTCACCTTGAATGGTTTCAAACACTTCATTAATTTTGTACAAAAGAGATCTCACTTACTACCTAGCAGCCAAATTGCTACTATTAAAAAACCAAAAAGCGCTGTGCAAAAATTGTTATTTAAGCTGCGGGCGTGTAGTATATCGCGCCCTGATATAAACCTCTATTAAAACTAAGAGCAAAACAGATATGACGCAAAAAGTAGTTGTTATTTATTCCGGCGGTATGGACTCATTTACCGTATTAAATAAAGCCCTGCAACAAGGCCATGATGTATATGCCCTATCATTTGACTATGGTCAGCGTCATGTAAAAGAGCTTAAAGTGGCGGCAAGTGTGTGTGAAAAATTAAACGTTCCACACAAAATTGTTGATATTTCGGCGATTAACCAACTTATTGGTGGCTCATCACTTACTGATGACATTGATGTGCCTGAAGGCCATTACGAAGAAGAAAGCATGAAAAGTACGATTGTACCTAATCGTAATATGATTTTGCTCTCGCTTGCTGTTGGTTACGCGGTATCTCTTAAAGCTGGCCAAGTTTATTACGGCGCTCACTCTGGGGATCATGCTATTTACCCTGACTGCCGTCCTGAATTTGTGCAAAAAATGGATGATGTGTGTCGTATTGCTAACTACGACGCTGTAGAAATTTTTAGCCCATACTTAAACAATACTAAAATTGGTATTTTAACCGACGGTATTGAAATGGGATTAGATTACAGCCAAACATGGACTTGTTATAACGGCCGTGAAAAGGCCTGTGGTAAATGTGGCGCGTGCCAAGAACGCCTTGAAGCATTTGCACTAAATAACATTACAGACCCGTTAGAATACGAATAAGCACCAATTAATTAGTAATACAATTGCTGTAAATAAAAAAGGCTATCATCGATAGCCTTTTTTTGTTTAATTTTAACGTAGAGATTACAACCAGCGTTTTACGCGCGCTTTATAGGCGGTAAACTCTTCGCCAAATAATTTAGTGAGCGCACGCTCCTCGGGTATTATTTGAAAAAACGTTAAATACGCAATAAACCCTATAATACATAAAAGTGCCCACAAGGAACTTAACCAAATACCCCACCCTGCTAAAATAAATGCAAAACCTACGTACATTGGGTTACGCGAAATCCGATAAATACCGCTAGTAATAAGTTTTGTCGCTTGCTCAGGTTTATTAGGGTTTACAGTGGTGTTTGCTATTTTAAAACTCACCACCCCTGCAATACAAAAAACACACCCTATAATGACTAAACTTGCTGCTAAGTAGGTAATAAATGCGGTGAAATCAATAACACTGTAATGCGCAATAAGCGCCATTATGCCTGCAAAAAACAGCACAACAATAACGGGAGGTATTTTATTATTTAACATGGCAACTCACTGTATTGGCTAAAGTATGTTTATTATATGGAGATTAGGGCGTGTTGTTCTTTGGTGATTGAATTTGCAGCAGTATGTTTGGTTTTTAGGCAAGGCAGAGCCTATGTAGTGTGGCTATCCCCCATAAATAGGCGATAACGCAGCATAAAGACCAAACATGCGCTGCCCTTTGGGTTCTTTCTAGGGACGATTAACTCTTTGTTGCTCGGTTTTTACTTAGCCCACTAGGTTACAAACCTCGCGCCGCGATTTAATCGCCCCTAGATTGAACAAATTTCAATCCACAAAGATTAACACGCCCTAGCCATTAAACAATATCTGAAGTGTATAAATGATGAACACGCTCAAACCTGAGCTTAAGTAAAGTATACAAATTAAGTTACAATTGTCAGCTTTATCAAAAGCGCTTAAAGGTTATACTTTAACCATAAACGAATAATAAAATGATAAGGAATGAGATTATGTCTGGAACTACGATGATTGTACTTATTGTGCTAATTTCGGTTGGCTCAGGAGTGGTTTACGATATGTATAAAAAGCATCTTGAGTTTAAGCATAAAATGCAAAACAACAACAGCGATGCCCATAAACAATTAGCTGAAACAAACGCACAAGTGCTTGCATTAAAAGAGCGTGTACAAACACTTGAGGCTATTGTTACTGATTCAAGCTTTAACGTTAAAGATGAAATTAATAAGCTTTAAATTGTTATAAGTAATTTGGATATAAATGTGCATTTTCTGGCTGCTCAATGCCATGAGCAGCTAAAAACCCACCAATAGCTTGCCCGCAGCCCTGTGGTGCTCGCCCGCTGTCTATCTCAAAATTTAACTGGTTAGCATGTTGCTTACCCATAGAGCAAAGCCCTACAGTACTTGGCGAGCGCATAGCGATACTTAAGTTACCTATTTGCTCAACCACAACGTGTTTACTAAAGCGGGCAAAACCTTTGTACTTAAATTGCTCGTTTACGTAATCATTGCTTGTGGCTACTAATGCTGTAATTAAGGCGTGTAAAAAGCTATTAGCGGATGGATCTGCTGTTAAAAACGCGATTGTTTTTTTATTAAACTCGCTAAGTTGGCAATCTTCACACAACAGCTCAACAGTATATAAATGTTGCTCGGCTATTTGCTGCTGGCTCTTAAGCTCAATACTTTTTCCTGCAAATACAATACGTTTAAGCACTTCATCAACACGGCTTTCAGCACTTTCACTTTTAACAAGCTCAGGGTTTTGCGCCATTACCGGTAAGTCGTGATGGTTATTAAATGGCGTACTTGTTGCGCCGCTTTGCATTAACTGAAAAAGCTCTCTTACTTCATGTTCACGCGCTACTTTTAACGCTAAAAATGCAGTTTGAATAAGTTCTGAAGTAGGTAAGTTTTCCTCTACTATCCAGCGTCTGCCAAATAATAGCTTTTTGGCTTTGCCTTCATTTGCAGATGCACTTTTTTGATAGTTATCTGGGCTCAGCACTGCTACTTGCAGGTAAATTTCTTCACCTTTTTGTGCAGCAAGCACCCTAAAGTGAGCCGAAAATTCTATACTCTCAAGCACTTCGTTTACGCTTTCAAGCGTGTGCTTGTAACGTAAAAAATGTTGTGGCACTACCCAGCTACTATTAGCCAATTGCACAAGGGGTGCATAAGAAATAGGTTGCTCGTAGCTGTGTTGCCATTTTTGCTCATTGCTAAGCAAATGATTAATGTGACTCTTGTTATCTGACATAAATAAACCAAATAAACTCGCGTTGTGCGATATAAACTATGAACACATTACGTCGTCAATGTCGTAATTAGATCACATGTACGCCCTACTTTCGGGCTTTTTTAACTATCGGTGAGTTCTTGATAGTCTGTTATAACTTTTTGATAGTATGGCTTATCTTTATTGAGCATTTTATTATAATGATTTATGAGTTGCCGCTGGTACATAGCGTGCTCTGCACTACTAAAATCCCACATTTTATTACCGGTGTGACTAATCTCATTATTGCTACTAAAGCTCACTTCAATCACTTCATAAAAACGTTTGTTGTCGTAAACTATTTGCTCACTTACAAGCCCTAAACCTAATTGCTTTAAACCGACTCGCAACTTATAAGTGTGATGCACTGGGCATAAAATAAACCGAACATTATTTAAATGCTCCACTGCATTATTAGCAATAATTTGTTGTATTAAACTTAACAACAGCTCACCGCCAACACCTGCTATTACAACTACTTGGCTTTTATTTTGAGCAATTTCAATTTTGCCTACATCCTGACATAAGACCTGCCACTGCGGATTTTTATTACAGGTTTTTTGTAATTTATTAATAGATGATAATTGCGTTTCTAGGTCGTTCATTAAAGTGGCGACTATATCTACAAAAATAACCTGGTTTGCAGCTGCGCGTTTTAATAGCGCCATGCCTAAATAACCATGGTCGCAGCAGCAATCCCAAATAATATCGTGATGCTGCGAAATTAATGTATCAATGGCAGTTAGGCGTTTGCTGAGCTTCATTTAATCAGCAGATTGTGACGTTTTGTAGATAAGTGCTTTTAAGCTTCTGTCGCTGTCTACTTCAATAAAACGCTCGGTAGGGGCTAGGCGCTCAACAAATTCAATTGCGCCTTGGGTGTGCTCGTTTATTAACGCCTTAAACGCCTCTTCGCTAAGCTCTGGGCTATTAGCGCACAATAACAATTGTGTGGTATCACAAAGTAGCTCTGGCAACCTGCGCAGCACTTTTTGATAGTCTTTAGTTAATATAAAGCTGCCTTTTTGAAAGCTTGGCGGATCAACTATTATTAAGTCAAACGGGGCTGCTTTTTTTAGTTTTCCAAACGACTTTAAAATATCGTGAGGTAAAAAACTTACGCCACGCTCAAAACCATTTAATTGATGGTTTTGCTTGCCGACTTTAAGTACACCTTTGCTCATATCCATATTCATTACATGATCTGCTCCGCCTTGCATTGCTGCAAGCGAAAACCCACACGTGTACGAAAATAAATTAAGCACTTTGCCATGCTTACTATTAGCCATTACAAACTCACGGCCGCTGCGCATATCGGGAAATATTCCGGTATTTTGACGGCTCTGTAAATCAACCAAAAAACGAATGCCGTTTTCGGTTACAACATGCGGGTTAGGTAATTGCCCATAAACCACGGTGTTTTGGCTTTGCACGCCAGCGCGTTGCTGATACACAAGTGAGCTAATAAGCTCTGGCTGGTTTTTTTGTGCCCACTGCCACACAACATCGGTAAGCTCGCTTAGTGTTTGTTCGTCAATTTCGTCGTACGAAACCAAAAACAAACTTGGCGGATAAAAGTCTAAATTAATATGACTTAACGCCTCAACACTATGGCCACGGCCATGAAAAACACGGCACAGTTCATTTTTTAAAATTGGCGCATCTTCAAGCGCAGTAATAAGAGGAGTAAAGTTTGCTGTCATTTTTAATTAATCAACTGTTGTTGTAGTTCATGTATTTCATCGCGAACAGAGCCCGCTTTTTCAAATTCCAGATCGCTTGCGTATGCATGCATTTTGGTTTCAAGCTGCTTAATTTGCACTGTAATTTCTTTCGCACTAAGTACCTTTTTAGAGTCTTTACGAACAAGTCTAAGGTTATCTTTAGGGCCGGCTTCTTCGCCTACATCCATCGCATCAAGAATCTTTTTGGCTAGTGAATGCGGTTCAATACCGTGTTCTATATTATAAGCATGCTGAATTTCGCGTCTGCGCGCTGTTTCGTCCATGGCCTTAGCCATCGATTTTGTAATTTTATCGCCGTATAAAATAGCGCGGCCATCTAAGTGACGTGCAGCACGACCAATGGTTTGAATGATTGAACGCGCTGAGCGTAAAAAGCCTTCTTTATCGGCATCAAGTATGGCTACTAGCGCCACCTCTGGCATATCCAGACCTTCTCGAAGTAAGTTAATACCCACTAACACATCAAACACGCCTGCACGTAAATCACGAATAATTTCAACGCGTTCAACCGTGTCTATGTCTGAATGTAAGTAACGCACTTTTACGTCGTGCTCACTTAAGTAATCGGTTAAATCCTCAGACATACGTTTGGTCAAAGTGGTTACAAGTACGCGTTCGCCCTTCTCTACACTTTTATAAATTTCTGAAAGTAAGTCATCAACCTGATCGCCCACCGGGCGCACTTCAATAAGTGGGTCAAGCAGCCCAGTTGGGCGAATTACTTGCTCTGCGATTGCGCCCACACAACGGTCTAACTCAAAGTCGCCTGGCGTTGCCGATACATAAATTGTTTGTGGTGAAATAGCTTCAAATTCTTCAAAGCGCAGCGGCCTGTTGTCCATTGCTGAGGGCATTCTGAAGCCATACTCAACTAGGTTTTCTTTTCGGCTTCTGTCGCCTTTATACATTGCGCCAATTTGCGATACGGTTACGTGCGATTCATCAATAATCATCAATGCGTCGTCTGGGAGATAATCAAGCAATGTGGGTGGCGGATCGCCCGGCGTACGGCCCGATAAATAGCGGCTGTAGTTTTCTATACCAGAGCAATAACCTAGCTCTCGCATCATTTCTATATCGTATTGCGTACGCTGTGTTACGCGTTGCTCTTCTACTAATTTATTAGCACTGAGTAACTGGGCTCTTCGATCTTTTAGTTCTTCTTGTATTTTATCGATAGCACCGAGTATTTTTTCACGCGGGGTAACATAGTGTGTTTTTGGGTAGATAGTGGTGCGTATTATATGTTTTTCGACGGCGCCAGTAAGCGGGTCAAAAATACTCAAGCGCTCTATTTCGTCATCAAACATTTCTACGCGAATTGCGAAGGTGCTAGATTCTGCAGGAAATATATCAACCACTTCACCACGTACACGATATGTACCACGGCTAAAATCTATATCGTTGCGGGTGTATTGTATTTCAGCTAGGCGACGTAGCATGTCGCGTTGGTCTACTTTTTCGCCCACTTTTAAAAGTAGCATCATTTTCATGTATGATTTAGGGTCGCCCAAACCATAAATAGCCGATACCGACGCCACAATAATGGTGTCGCGACGCTCAAGCAGTGCTTTGGTCGCACTTAAACGCATTTGTTCTATATGCTCGTTTATTGAGGCATCTTTTTCAATAAATGTGTCGCTAGATACAACATAGGCTTCTGGCTGGTAGTAATCGTAATACGATACAAAATACTCAACCGCATTTTTAGGGAAAAACTCTTTCATTTCCCCGTATAGCTGCGCGGCAAGCGTTTTATTGTGCGCCATTATTATTGTTGGACGGTTTAAATCGTTAATAATATTAGCCATGGTAAAGGTTTTACCTGTACCGGTGGCACCTAATAAAGTTTGGTGTGCAAGGCCTGCTTCTAATCCTTCACATAGCTGCTTAATCGCTGTGGGCTGATCGCCTGCTGGTTTAAAATGTGATTTTAACTGAAAATGGTCGCTCAATTATTGCACTCCTGTAACGATTCGCCGCTCAGCGCTTCTAGTTTTTTCATAAACCATTTGTATGCCACTATTGCTGTAAATAAGTTACCTAAAGCAGCGCCAATAAATAGCCCTAATAATCCGGCTATTTCGTTGCCTACATAAGCAAATGGTACATAAAATATGAATAACCGAATGACACTTAATACCAATGCGTACATTGGTTTGTGTAAAGCATTAAACGATGAATTTGATAATATGATCACCCCTTGTAAGCCATAACTTAGCGGGATGGTATAAATAAAGAGTTTAATTACATCTATTACAGCTTGTTCTTTACCAAATAATTGGCTTATAACACCTGAAAATGCAATGAGTAATACGTAAATGGCAAATTGCCATACCATTACAAATTTTAGTGTGCCGGTATACGCTTCTTTAACGCGGCATAATTTGCCAGCGCCAAAGTTTTGGCTAACAAATGGCGGTAATGTCATCGATAGTGCAAGCACTAATATACTTGCAATAGATTCTATTCTACTTCCCACTCCAAATGCAGCTACGGCCTCTGGCCCGTGATGCGCAACCATAGCGGTCATTACGGCCATTGCAACGGGTGTAAGCATGTTTGCGCCGGCAGCAGGCAAACCAATTTTTAATATTTTACGAATAGCGCCCGTCACTGTTTGCTTGCCTGCTTTTAGGCTCAACAAGCGCTTTTTAACAGCTAATATATATAAAATAATAACCACAGCAACCGACCATGCAATAACGCTTGCTATGGCCGCGCCTTGAATACCTAACGCTGGTACTGGCCCAAAACCAAATATCAATATAGGGTCGAGTACGGCATTTATAAGCCCAGCTCCACCCATTACTAAACTCGGCGTTTTTGTATCGCCACTGGCGCGCAGTACCGAGTTACCAATCATTGGGGTTATTAAAAATACACTACCAATAAACCATATATTCATGTATTCGTGTATTAACGGCAATACTTGTGCGCCCGCTCCTAGCAAAGTAAATATGGGGTCAATCAGTAAATACCCAACAGATGACAACACAATAACCAGAACCACACCAACCATTAAAGAAATACTGGCGTCAAAACGCGCTTCATCTATTTTATCACTACCGAGCGCTTTTGCTATTACCGCCGATGTACCGATCCCCAGCCCGATTGCTAAGCTAATAACGGTAAAGGTAACCGGAAATGTAAAGCTCACCGCTGCAAGCGGCTCAGTGCCTAGTAAACTTATAAAGAATGTATCGACAATATTGAACATCATTAGCGTGATCATGCCGAATATCATCGGGATGGTCATCGTCTTTAATGTGGGCAAGATGGGATCGTTTAGTAAATCTGGGCGAGTCTGGGATTTTGAAATTGCGCGCATGAAATAAATAGGCCTCTTTTACTGAACGAATCATTTTAAAGCATCAAGGCAGTTCAAGCCACGGATTTATCACTACAATTGAAGTAATTAAAGAAGTAAAGATTCGAAAAAATAGTAAAACTTAGTTTTTGCTTCTTTTTGTTAAAATAGAGCCTAAACACACCAAAAACCAATTAAAACACATTTTTATAACTTTTATTACAAACACCCAGTGATATATGATGCTTTTTTACACAAAGGTACTGCTTGGTTTATCGTTACGAAAAAATTCCCTCATCGAGTTGCATACATTCAGCATCAAATCATAACTCATTGTTTTATATTAAATTAAAAATAATGATTTAAAAGCTTGAAATCGTTGTAGCACCCTAAACCATTGGTGCCGATGATGTTCTTAAAGTTTCATAAACAGAGTTATCCACAGAAACCGTGGATAACTCATTCAAACCCGCATTTATAAAGGCTTTGAGAGAGCCTCCATTTTCGGTGATATCCAACCAATTGACCATTTGTTAATTGTGGCATTTTTATAAACTCACGCTAAAAACTGTAGCTCACCAATTTTTCTTCTTAACATAGTTGTACGTTAGGTTTAAAAAAACGTTTAATACAAAGTTAAGTTATTGATTGCTCTATTTTTGAACGGATAAAACAAATACTCATTTTATACATAGTGATTAGATCACAATTTAGATCAAAAAATATTTCTGTGAATATACTCATAGGTATATTTTTAGAAAATTAAAACAAAAAACGAATTAAATACGAAAAATATCGCTAAGTAAAAAATGAGTTTTTATGTTTTTGAGTTGTTTTTTAATAACAAGCCACTTTAATACCGTGTTTAATTTAACCAATTTGAAGACTCAGCAATAATAAAAGTCACATTGTTATTCTTAAATTTTTAAAAAAGTAACTTTAATAGAGCTATAAAACACGCAGATCGAACACAAAAACAACGAATAAACCTCTTTTTTCAATTTATGACTTTTATATGTTGACACTTTGCGGCGCGGTCATTAATATTTCGCCCCGTTGAAAGGCAAGACGCTTCCCCCTTAGCTCAGTTGGTTAGAGCGACGGACTGTTAATCCGCAGGTCCCCCGTTCGAGTCGGGGAGGGGGAGCCAAGTTTTTCAACCATAAACGATTCCCCCTTAGCTCAGTTGGTTAGAGCGACGGACTGTTAATCCGCAGGTCCCCCGTTCGAGTCGGGGAGGGGGAGCCAAGTTTATGTTTATGATGTAGTTCCCCCTTAGCTCAGTTGGTTAGAGCGACGGACTGTTAATCCGCAGGTCCCCCGTTCGAGTCGGGGAGGGGGAGCCAAATCATCATAATAATATCACTACTTTAGTTCCCCCTTAGCTCAGTTGGTTAGAGCGACGGACTGTTAATCCGCAGGTCCCCCGTTCGAGTCGGGGAGGGGGAGCCAAGTTTATGTTTATGATGTAGTTCCCCCTTAGCTCAGTTGGTTAGAGCGACGGACTGTTAATCCGCAGGTCCCCCGTTCGAGTCGGGGAGGGGGAGCCAAATCATCATAATAATATCACTACTTTAGTTCCCCCTTAGCTCAGTTGGTTAGAGCGACGGACTGTTAATCCGCAGGTCCCCCGTTCGAGTCGGGGAGGGGGAGCCAAATCATCATAATAATATCACTACTTTAGTTCCCCCTTAGCTCAGTTGGTTAGAGCGACGGACTGTTAATCCGCAGGTCCCCCGTTCGAGTCGGGGAGGGGGAGCCAATTCTAAGAATTTCATAGACATCTCAAGCTAATTCCACTACTCTTCCTTATATAACTAAAGCATTAGTTTATTCCTTGATGCGCTGTACTTAGTTTATTAATCAAGGACTTGATTCCTTCCCTTTTGAATTATTAAAAGACTGAAAACATGGCTGGATTTAAAAAACTTATTTTTATACAAATTATCTCTTGGTTATTGTGTGTTGCAGCAGGAAGCTACTTCATATCTATAAGCTTTGATACTGCGGTAAGTGATGCACAAAAAAGTGCGCAAACTACTGTTACTAAGTATATTAATGACCTTTCTTTAGACGATATTTCTGCTAAAAATCTAAAACAATCAATTGCAGATGGTAAAACGTTTTCAAGCTTCACTCTAAGAGATTACCAAGGGGCTGAAATATTTAGTATTAACCCCCCTACTCAATTACCAATGTTTGCTGATTTTGTACTCTCTAACTTTAACTCAGTGCGCCCTCAATTTGCTGTAAATGACGCCTCAGATATAAAAGTTGAATTTGTACTTAACATTGAGCATTTAGCGTCGCAGCTACAAACGTCCCTTTTTATTGTTATTTTGATTTCTGCCATTTTAGTTATTATTCCAATAATTCTAATGAAATCTATTTTTTACCATTTAAATAAAAACATAAGTACAACAGTTGCTGACATTATCGATATTTATATCAATCAAAACCAAGTTGATAATGATTTAGAAACAGCACTAGATGGCACTCGATTGAAAAAAATGGGAAAAGATTTAGTACCTAGCTTTAATCGATTATCACATTTCTTAAAAAACAAAAACGAAGACATACAAAGCGCTGCTATGACTATTAAGCATGAAGCGTACAAAGATGTAATTACCTCGCTTGGTAATCGTAATATGTTTGTTGAGTATTACGAAAAAAACATTGAAAACACTGAGCAAAGTACATTTGGTTCTTTAGCTATGGTTCGTTGTAGCGAACTACAAGCTATAAACCAAAGCCGTGGTTATCAAAAAGGTGATGAGTACGTTAAAGGCGTTGCCGATATTATTAAGCACATAAGCGGCACTTACACTGGCAGCCAAGTATTTAGATTAAACAGCTCTGACTTTGCTGTCGTACTACCCCACATTCCTTTAAAAGAAGCTGAGCGCTTTGGTGAAAACCTGCAATCGCGCTTCACGCAGTACCAACAAAACCAAGAGTTAAGCTCGGTAGCAAATACAGGTATTGTAGGTTACGAAAAAGGTAAGCCGTTAGGCGAATTGCTTTCTGTTGTTGATAACGCGATGAGTATGGCGCAATCAAAACAAGTAAACGCATGGCACGTACAACGCGAAACCGATTTAGTTAATAACGTAAGTGCGGGTTTTGGTAATCAAAACTGGCGTAAGGTTATTAAAGAAGTTATTGAATCTAAGCGCGTGCATTTGGTAATGCAAAACATTATGCCGCTTGGTAAAAGCATAAAAGCCTACGCTGAAGTACAAGTTCGATTTAAAACAGAAGACAATCAAGTACTGCCTACCGCTTCTTTTTTAGCGATGGCCGAAAAGCTTGATATGGCAATAGAAATTGATCGCCTGATAATAGACTCTTCTCTTGAAAAGGTTAAAAGCCGTAATTTATCTGAAAAGTTTTTTGGTTTAAACGTAACAGCCTCTAGTGCACACAACGATCAGTTTGTAATTTGGCTAGAGCGCCGATTATTGAAAGATACGCATATTGCATCTAAACTAGTATTTGAAGTAAGTGAGTTTGGTTTACAGCAAAACATCAAGGCTAGTAAGCGCTTTATCGACATGGTTCACCGTGTTGGCGCACGCGTTACAGTTGAACGTTTTGGTGTTGGCTTAACTTCATTTAAGTTTTTCCGCGATTTAAAACCTGACTTTATTAAAATGGACGCAAGTTATACTCGCGGCCTCGAAGACGATAAAAACAATCAGTACTTTATGCGCTTAATGGTCGATTTAGCTCACCGCATTGGTGTTAGTGTATTTGCTGAGGGCGTTGAGAGCCAAGAAGAAAAGCACATTATAGAAACGTTGTGTTTAGATGGCGTTCAAGGTTATTACATAGAAAAACCTAAAGACATATAGTCTATTGGAGGCATCATGAAAAGAGTAATTACCTTTATTATACTTTTTATTATGCCTTTGAGTTTGTACGCAAACGCCCCGCAAAAAGAATTAGTTTTTAGCACTCACAACTATCCTCCATTTTCATTTGTTGATGAACACGATAATGCCGCTGGCCCCTTTGTTGATATACTTACCTTAGCGTGTAAACGCCTCAATTATAAATGTGAGTTTGTCAGCGTACCAAATCGTCGCTCTAAGCTCATGCTAAAAAACCTGCAAGCTCAAGGAAACTTTCCTATGGGCTGGAATCTTGACCGCAACGAATGGCTTTATTTTTCGATCCCGCTTATGAAAATGCAATATGGATTTTTTCAACCTGAGGGTGCAAAAAAAACCATCAAAAGCCTCAATGATCTACAAAAAATGCAAATTGCTGTTTTTGGCCCTTCAAATGCATCTTTTCAACTAATCAAAATACAGCAACAAATGATTAAAGACGGATTGAGGGAATTTGATATTGTTTTACTCACCGATGCCAATGGTACGGGTGTGAAAATGATAGAAAACAACCGTATAGATGGATACTTTGCCAATACTTTACAAGCACGCGCTAGGCTAAAACAATTTAACTTACATCATGTTAATTTGGCCTTTTTACAAAGCGAATCCCCCTATTTTATTGGTTTTAATAAAATTCAATTATCTCCTGAACAAATTGCCCTATTTAATAAAGCACTATTAGATTTATACCAAGAACACGATCAATTTAAAGATATTTTAAAGCCGTATAATATCGATCCTATTCTAATTACACCTGAAATCTTAAGTCACTTTAATATCATTACTGATTGAGTCGTTTATTTGCTTCTCATGTGTTGTTAATCGATAAAGAAAAAAGGATAATACCCACGTTTATTATAGCGTGAGGCACACATGACAGAATATGTCTTGTTATTGATTGGAACCGTTCTGGTTAATAACTTTGTATTAGTACAATTTTTAGGCTTATGTCCGTTTATGGGCGTATCAGGTAAGCTTGATACGGCGATTGGTATGTCTTTGGCAACCACGTTTGTGCTTACTCTTGCCTCTGTAACTAGCTATTTAGTTAATCAATATATTTTAATCCCTCTGGATATCGCCTTTTTACGCACCATGAGCTTTATTTTAGTGATTGCCGTTGTAGTGCAATTTACCGAAATGGTTGTGCGTAAAACAAGCCCTACTCTATATCGTTTATTAGGCATATTTTTACCGCTGATCACCACTAACTGTGCGGTATTAGGTGTGGCTTTATTAAATATCAAAGAAGATCATTCGTTTTTACAATCTGCAGTGTATGGTTTTGGTGCTGCGGTTGGTTTTTCTTTAGTGCTTGTATTGTTTGCAGCACTACGAGAGCGTTTAGCCGCTGCTGACGTTCCTACGCCTTTTAAAGGCGCCTCTATTGCAATGATCACTGCAGGCTTAATGTCGATGGCGTTTATGGGTTTTACTGGATTAGTGAAGTTTTAATATGACCTTGTTTTATGCCTTGATAGCGATTGGTTCGCTAGCACTCATTTTTGGACTTATTTTAGGGTTTGCAGCAATTCGCTTTCGCGTTGAAGGTAACCCTATTGTTGAGCAAATTGATACTATTTTGCCGCAAACTCAATGCGGACAATGTGGCTACCCGGGTTGTCGCCCTTACGCCGAAGCCATAGCCAATGGCGATGAAATAAATAAATGCCCACCGGGCGGCGAATCAACCATGAAAAAGCTTGCCGGCTTAATGGGTGTTGATGAAAAACCACTTGCCGGTGGCGAGCAAGCAGAACCTATAAAAACAGTGGCTTATATTCGCGAAGATGAATGTATTGGCTGTACCAAATGTATTCAAGCCTGCCCGGTTGACGCTATTTTGGGCGCAACTCGTCAAATGCACACTGTATTAATTGATGAATGTACTGGCTGTGATTTATGTGTTGAGCCTTGCCCTGTAGATTGCATTGATATGCTACCTGTAGCCGAAACTAAACAAAACTGGAAATGGCAGCTAGATGCTATTCCTGTTACACAAATAGATTAGAGGTTTGAGTGGACAAGTTACTTGAACAAATAAAAAAAGGCACCGTGTGGGCATTTCCTGGCGGCATACACCCACCACAACAAAAATCACTCTCTAATAGTGCGAGTATCACTCGCCTACCTTTGCCCGACAAACTCATTGTTCCGCTTAAGCAGCACATAGGTGCAAACGGTAAGTTACTTGTAGAAAAAGGCCAACACGTCTTAAAAGGTCAACCACTTACAGCGCCTGCTGCTAACTGGTCGGTACCTGTGCATGCGCCAAGCTCTGGCGTGGTTACTGATATTGCACCTATGCCATCAGCACACCCATCGGCCCTACCTGAACTAAGTGTTATTATTGAACCAGACGGCAAAGACGAATGGGTAGCTCTAAATAAAAATAAAAATCCTGCTGAGCTTAGTCATGACGAGCTGATAAATATTATTCACCAAGCCGGTATTAGCGGTATGGGTGGTGCTGGTTTTCCTACTTATGTAAAAGCAGATACCAAGCAACCTATCGAATTTTTAATTGTAAATGCTGTTGAGTGCGAACCTTATATTACTGCCGATGACGTTTTAATGCGCGAACACGCTAAAGAAGTTATCCAAGGCATTGAAATAATGCAGCAACTTTTAAATCCAACGCTGTGCATTGTGGGTATAGAAGATAATAAGCCAGAAGCTATTGCAGCAATGAAGCAAGCAGCTGAGCATAACTCAAAAATTATTATTCAAACGGTGCCCACTATTTATCCATCTGGCGGTGAAAAGCAATTAATTAAATTACTTACTAACCGTGAAGTTCCTAGCATTGGTATTCCTGCCGATATTGGTATTTTAGTGCATAACACCGGGACTTTGTTTGCCGTACAACAAGCCGTTTATGAAGGTAAACCACTCATTGAACGTATAGTTACGGTAACAGGTAACACTATTCATAAGCCTGGGAATGTATGGGCACTACTTGGCACTGAAATAAAGCATTTACTTGATTGCCAAGGTTTCTCACCTGTACCGCAGCAAAGTGTTGTAATGGGCGGCCCAATGATGGGCTTTACGCTACCCACAGTGCGTATTGGCATAGTTAAAACAACTAACTGTATTTTAGCGCCTGATCATAAAGAGCTTGCGGAGCCCGGCCCTGAAAAAGCCTGTATACGTTGTAGCGCTTGTGCCGATGCCTGCCCTGCTTCTTTATTACCACAGCAATTGCAGTGGTTTGCTAAATCAAAAGAGTACGACAAACTACAAGAGCATAATTTATTTGACTGTATTGAGTGTGGTGCTTGTGCATATGTGTGCCCAAGCGAAATCCCTCTTGTACAGTACTACCGTATAGCCAAAGTTGAAATTAAAGAACAACAAGCTGACAAAATTAAAGCCGACAGAGCAAAAGAGCGTTTTGATGCACGAAAAGAGCGTTTAGATCGCGAGCAAGAAGAACGTCAAAACCGCCATAAACGTAAACCTGCCGCTAAATCTGCTGACGAAAAGCAAAAAGTAGCAGAGGCACTAGCCCGCGTTAAAAATAAATCAGATAACGGCGATGAAAAATCAGCTGTTGCAGCCGCTATTGCACGCGCTAAAGCTAAAAAGCTAGGCGATCAATCTGCTGAATTAGAACCTGACAACAGCGAAGTAGCAAAAGAGCGCGCACTACGTAAAGAACAAGCGCGTAAATATAAAGAGCAAAAATCTCAAACAGATGAATCGGCCGATACTGCGCCCGTTGATGATAAAAAATCAGCAGTCGCTGCAGCCATTGCTCGAGCTAAAGCTAAAAAAGCAGCACAAGCATTAGATAACGCTGAACAAGCAGCAAGTGAAGAGCCACAAACTGATGCACCTGTTGATGACAAAAAAGCAGCCGTAGCTGCGGCCATTGCTCGTGCTAAAGCCAAAAAGGCAGCACAAGCATTAGATAACGCTGAACAAACAGTAAGTGAAGAGCCACAAACTGATGCCCCTGTTGATGACAAAAAAGCAGCCGTAGCGGCGGCCATTGCTCGTGCAAAAGCTAAAAAAGCAGCTAAAGCATTAGAAGAAGCTGAGCAAACCGTGAGTGAAGAGCCACAAAGCGCGGCACCCGTTGATGATAAAAAAGCAGCGGTAGCTGCGGCCATAGCTCGTGCTAAAGCTAAAAAAGCGGCTAAAGCACTAGATGTTACCGAACAAACTCAGCCCCAAGAGCTACAAGTTGATAGCGCAGCACCTAAGAGTGCAGAAAGTAACACCGATGACTCATCAGTTCTTATTAACGCAGATAAATCTAAATCAGCCGACGATAAGAAAAAAGCCGCCGTGGCTGCTGCAATTGCGAGAGCAAAAGCTAAAAAGTTACAAAAAGAAGGAAATAATCAGTCATGAAATTAACCATGGCCAGTTCGCCGCATAATCACAGCCATAAATCGTTAACGCGATTAATGCTTAGCGTTATTGCTGCGTGTATTCCTGGGCTAATTGCTCAAGTTTTCTTTTTTGGTACAGGTGTGCTTATTCAACTGGTACTAGCGCTTGTTGCTGTAAGCGTATTTGAAGCTGCAATAATGCTAATACGAAAGCGCCCTGTTTGGCCTGCATTAAGTGATGGCAGTGCGTGGCTTACTGCCGTGTTATTGGCATTGAGTATCCCTCCACTTGCCCCTTGGTGGATAATCGTTATTGGCTGTTTATTTTCTATTGTTATAGTTAAACAGCTTTATGGCGGCCTTGGGTTTAATTTATTCAATCCAGCAATGGCGGCTTATGTACTGCTTTTAGTTTCGTTCCCAGTGCAAATGACCGCATGGTTGCCTGTCACCGATTTAATAAATACGCCAATAGGCTTTGCTGATCAGCTAAGGCTAATATTCACCGATTTTACGGCCTCTGGGTTTAGCCTAGATCAAGTACGTGCAGGGGTTGATGGCCTAACAATGGCAACACCGCTGGATACTGTTAAAACAGACATAGCACACGGTTTAACCGTTACCGAAAGCATGCAAAAGCCATTATTTAACGAATGGGCTGGCCTTGGTTGGGTGTGGGTTAACTTAGGCTTTTTAGTGGGTGGTTTATACTTATTAAAAGCAAAAATAATTAACTGGCATATCCCTGTCAGTTTTATCGTAACTTTAGCTGTATGTAGTGCTATTGGTTATATCGCATCACCTGGTACAGAGCCGGGCACCCTATTTCACTTATTAAGTGGTGCCACTATGATGGGTGCCTTTTTTATAGCAACCGATCCGGTATCTGCAGCAACAACTAACAAAGGGCGCTTAATTTATGGCGCGCTAATTGGCTTACTAATTTATTTAATTCGTACCTTTGGTGGTTTTCCTGATGCCATCGCATTTAGCGTATTATTGATTAATATTGC
Organism: Pseudoalteromonas sp. c7(2019); assembly: GCF_011378625.1. Taxonomy (NCBI): domain Bacteria; kingdom Pseudomonadati; phylum Pseudomonadota; class Gammaproteobacteria; order Alteromonadales; family Pseudoalteromonadaceae; genus Pseudoalteromonas; species Pseudoalteromonas sp. c7(2019). The sequence goes on from NZ_WTKS01000005.1 coordinate 222,121, forward strand.
AGTGCCGCTAATAGACTACTACACACAGCCACGTACTTATGGCCATGGAGCAGTAAAATGATCATTTCGTCAATGGCTAAAAATGGTGCTATTTTAACTGCGTTTGCGTTAGCAACAACGGGCTTAGTTGCCTCTATCAACGCGCTTACTGCCGATAAAATTGCAGAGCAAGAACAACTGCAACTTACTGCGCAGCTACAAGAAGTGCTCGACCCAAAATCGTACGACAATCAATTATCGCAAGATTGCGTAATTATTACTGACGAAAAGCTAGGCCCACACGCAAACCAGGTAATTTACCGTGCTCGTAAAAACAATAAACCAGTCGCTGTTGTTATTAGGCATGTTACGCCAAACGGCTACAGTGGCGATATAAACCTGTTAACAGCTGTGTTGAGCGATGGCACTATTGCTGGCGTTCGTACCACTAAACACGAAGAAACCCCTGGTTTAGGCGACAAAGTAGAAGTTAAAAAATCACTTTGGATCACAACATTTAAAAGCTTAACGGTTGAAGGCGAAGAAGACGCTCGCTGGGCTGTAAAAAAAGATGGCGGCCAGTTTGATCAATTTACAGGCGCGACCATAACGCCACGTGCTGTTGTGGGCTCTGTTAAAAATGCCGTATTGTTCGCACAAACTAATTTTGATGATATTTTTGCAGCACCTAATGCCGAATGTATGGAGGTAGCTAAATGAGTGAGTTAAAAACATTATACAAAGAAGGTGTATGGGTAAATAACCCTGCCCTTGTACAGCTTTTAGGTTTATGTCCACTGCTTGCCGTTACCTCAACTGTAACAAATGCCTTAGGTTTAGGCTTAGCAACTTTACTCGTACTAATAGGCTCCAATGTTACCGTATCAATTGTGCGTAACTGGGTGCCAAAAGATATTCGTATACCTGTATTTGTAATGATCATCGCGGGCTTTGTAACAATAGTTCAATTACTTATGAACGCTTACACCTTTGGTTTATATCAATCATTAGGAATTTTTATTCCGTTGATTGTAACTAACTGCGCCATTATTGGCCGCGCTGAAGCATACGCCTCTAAAAACCCTGTTCATTTATCAGCATTTGACGGCTTAATGATGGGCTTAGGCTTTATGGCTGTACTGTTAGTATTAGGTACTATGCGCGAACTAATCGGCCAAGGTACGCTGTTTGACGGTGCCGACTTATTACTTGGCCCATGGGCACAGAGCTTGCGCATAGAAGTATTTAACTTTGATAACCAATTTTTACTCGCAATTTTACCACCGGGTGCCTTTTTAGGACTTGGGCTACTTATTGCCGCTAAAAACGTAATCGACGCACAAATAAAATCAAAACAAGTTGCACCGCCAGAGGCTGAAAAAGGCCCTCGAGCACGTGTTACTAGCTTAACTTAAGGGGAAAACGTATTAGAGCAACAATTAGCACTAATACGTTTTAAGTTGCATGAATAAAGAAAAACGTCACCAAATACTGTCGCGCCTGCGCGACGATAATCCGCACCCAGTTACTGAGCTTGAATATTCAAGCCCGTTTGAGTTACTAGTAGCAGTAACACTCTCAGCGCAAGCAACCGATGTAGGCGTTAATAAAGCCACTCGAAAGTTGTTCCCTGTTGCTAATACGCCACAAGCCATTTTAGACTTAGGTCACGATACACTGCGTGATTATATAAAAACCATCGGCTTATTTAATTCTAAAGCTGCCAACGTGTACAAAATGTGCCAAATTTTGGTGGATGAGCATAACAGCATCGTGCCAGAAAATCGTGAAGCATTAGAAGCCCTACCAGGCGTTGGCCGTAAAACAGCTAATGTTGTACTCAATACAGCCTTTGGCTGGCCTGTAATAGCCGTAGATACACACATATTTCGTGTTTCTAATCGTACCAAGCTCGCTATGGGTAAAGATGTTGTCGCTGTAGAACAAAAGCTTGAAAAGGTTGTACCAAAAGAATTTAAAGTAGACGTGCATCACTGGTTGATTCTTCACGGACGTTACACCTGCGTAGCACGTAAACCTAAATGTGGCAGCTGTATTATTGAAGACCTGTGTGAGTTTAAAGAAAAAACGGAATAGCCCCAAAAGCGCGGTAAGTAGTCGCGAGTTTACCTCGCGCAATGAAGCACAAGCCTCAAAATCCCAAAAGCGCGGCAGAAAGCCACGCCTACAAATATAATACCCCCCTGTAGATGCGAGTTTACCTCGCGCAATAAAGCATAAACCACAAAAGCGCGGCATAAAGCCGCGCCTACAAATACAACGCCAACCCTGTAGTCGCGAGTTTACCTCGCGCAATAAAGCACAAGCCCAAAATCCCAAAAGCGCGGTAGAAAGCCACGCCTACAAATACAACGCCAACCCTGTAGTCGCGAGTTTACCTCGCGCAATAAAGCACAAGCCCCAAAATCCAAAAAGCGCGGTAGAAAGCCACGCCTACAAATACAACGCCAACCCTGTAGTCGCGAGTTTACCTCGCGCAATAAAGCACAAACCCCAAAACCCCAAAAGTGCGACATAAAACCGCACCTATCAATCCATCTAGATAAAACATTTTTATACGTGAGGGCATGTTAGTGAAATTGTACAATTATTAGAATATTATCAAAGTATTAATTTCACAAGTCTCACTCCTTTGGTTATGCTAGTGAGCATTATAAAATTTTATTGTGAAACCCTCTATGCTACCTCTACTTCGTATCTTGATAATTGAGCAAGACCCAGCCACTTTACAAGGGCTTTCAACGAATCTGTCAAAGACCATTCCTAACTTTGAGCGAGACGATATTCATATCGATATTATTGAATGCCTCGAGCTTAAACGCGCGTTGGAACATGTAGAGGAAGATGGTGATATTCAAGCCGTAGTTCTAAGCTGGGATATGCACAACAAGGTGGGTGAGCGGATGTATAGCCGCTTTATTGAAGAGTTAAAGGCAATTCGTCTTGAGCTGCCGGTTTATGTTATTGGCGACGACACTAAAGGGCTGGAGATCGTAAACGAATCAGAAGAAATCGAATCCTTCTTTTTTAAAGATGAAGTAATTTCTGACCCAGAAGCTATTTTAGGTTATATGATCAACGATTTTGACGACCGTTCGGAAACGCCATTTTGGACGGCGTATCGCCGTTACGTCGGTGAAGCAAACGACTCTTGGCATACACCGGGCCATAGCGGGGGTTCTAGCTTTAGAAACTCACCTTATATCAAAGATTTTTATCAGTTTTATGGCCGCAATGTATTTGTTGGCGACCTGTCGGTTTCGGTAGACTCGTTAGGCTCATTGTCAGACAGCACCAATACCATTGGTCGCGCTCAAGAATCAGCCGCGGCGACGTTTGAGGTTAAACACACCTACTTTGTTACAAATGGTTCATCTACCTCAAATAAAATCATCTTGCAGACACTCCTGCGCAAGGGAGATAAAGTAATTGTCGACCGTAATTGCCATAAGTCCGTACACTATGGCATCTTGCAATCAGCTAGTTACCCCATTTATTTGGCGAGTATCTTAAATCCAAAATATGGCATTTTCGCGCCACCGTCGTTGGCCGACATCAAATTAGCAATTGAAAACAATACTGATGCTAAATTACTAGTGCTTACCGGGTGTACTTACGATGGCCTACTTAGCGACCTGAAACAAGTCGTAGATTATGCTCATCAATATGGTATTAAGGTGTTTATAGATGAAGCCTGGTTTGCATACTCTTTGTTTCATCCTAGCTTTCGTCATTATTCTGCAATACATGCTGGGGCTGACTACATTACGCATTCGGCGCATAAAGTAGTATCGGCGTTTTCTCAAGCGTCTTATATTCATATTAACGACCCCGATTTTGATGCCGATTTCTTTCGAGAGATTTATAGTATCTACGCCAGCACATCGCCTAAATATCAGCTTATTGCATCGCTTGACGTGTGCCAAAAGCAATTAGAGATGGAAGGCTATAAGCTGCTCAATGCGCTGCTAAATCATGTTGAAGAGTTTAAACAACAGATGGCCTCGCTTAAGCAAATTAAAGTACTAGCTAAGCAAGACTTTATGGAAATATTCCCGCATTTTAGTGGTGATAATATGGGCCACGACCCATTAAAAATCCTTATTGATATTAGTGAGCTACCTTACTCATTAAAAGATATTCATAAATATCTACTGGATGAAATTGGGCTAGAGATAGAAAAATACACACACAGCACCATTTTGGTTTTACTTACGCTTGGCGGCACTCGCTCAAAAATAATTCGTTTGTACAATGCGTTGAAAAAGCTAGACAGCGGTAAGGTAAAACTATCGAAATCGACGCGCAGAGCCCGCTTACCTGAAAATTTACCTGCCATAGACTTGGCGTGTATTCCAAGCGATGCTTTTTATGGCGACCGCGAATCTGTGCCTATCAGTAAAAGCAACAACCGCATTTGTGCAGGTTTAGTTACTCCATATCCACCAGGTATCCCACTTTTAGTACCGGGCCAGCATATCACTGATGACCATATCGAATATTTACAAGAGTTGGCAAGCCAAGGACTGACGATACAAGGCAGTTTCGATGGTGAAATTTATGTTCTTAAGGGTAAGGTTAAAAAATAAAGGTATTGGTTTAATACTATCTCGATAATAATACCAATCTGCTTATATACGGGGTCTATTTAACGTTAAGAAAATTACGCTAGAACTAGGCAAAAATTTTTGTATCTAGTTGTTCTAAATAAAAAATTTTTAACGACGTTATAGTGCAATTTAATTCGTTAAATTGATCAAAGATTTATGCAGGTTGGTATAATTACTGGTGGCAGTGCCGCAAGACATTGCCGCAGTAACAGTATTGAGAAGTAAAATACAAAGTGGAATAAATCATTTTTATAAATGTTAACTAATTTTAAGTAAAAAAAAGCAAGCCAGATGGCTTGCTTTTAGCGTCTTTAAATACACACACTTATAGACTCGATTTAACTATAACTTTTAAAATCTATAGCTAGCGCCAAATGTAATACGGCGGTCTGTAATACCTTGGAAACAAAGTAAAGCACCTTCGTTAACACAAGACTGGCTAACTTCTGATTCAGTTAAGTTAACGGCTTCAATACCGATATTTAGCTGATCGTTCACATCATAACTTATGCTGGCATTAAGCTGCCCTCTGTCTTCTTGTACAACAGGGAAACCCCATGGGAAGCTCGAGGTGCTACCAAAGTCAGTTGAACGGTACCCTTCGCGCCACGTGTAACGCGCTCGAGCAGATAGACCGTATTTTTCATAGTAGAATGTGATGTTATATGCGTTTTCTGACAGATCAATGAGTGATTGCTTAGCACTTATGTCTGCATCCGGGTTACCGGTTGTTAATGCAAAAACAGCATTTGCACGACTCGTTGCAGTGTCAAATGATTCACCACCAGAAAATTCTTGATAGGTATAGTTAGCAACCACACCAAAACCTGATGCCCAACCTAGCTCTTTTTCAAAACTTGATAAGTCGTATTGAGCTGCAAGCTCAATACCTTGCTGTGTTGTTTCACCAGAGTCATTAATAGTAGTTTGTGTTGGTACACATAACCCTACGCCAGCATCTGGGCCAAACACGTTTATGTCTGCAATTGGATTAAATATGCCGCCGCCTTCACACTCTGGACCATTTGTATCGCGAAAGCCTGTGCTTGGGTCTTCAAATGGGTCAACTTGCTGTGTAACGTGCAAATCGCTACGTGTTTTATGAAAGTACCCCACACTTAACAAAGCAGCGGGTGCAAAATACCAATCTGTGGATATATCGAAAGAGGTTACTTCTTCTGGCGCTAAGCCTGAATTACCAATTGAAACGGCACTATTAGGGCTTGTGCCAAACGTAACAGATGTAGATAGGTCATCAAAATCTGGGCGTCTAATATCTTTTGACCAACCTAAACGAACAATCACATCTTCACTTACATTCGCGGCTAAATTGAATCGAGGTAAAAAGAAATCGTAATCACCTTTTGACGTTAGCTGAGTAACCAGTTCGTTGCCACTTCCATCTTGAGTAACAGAGTTACCTAGCGATGTAACTTCAGTCTCTAAATAACGTAGGCCAAAGTTACCGCGAAACATGCCGTACTCAAAATTTGCTTGTGCATATAAGGCATGTGTTTCTTCTTCAATATCAAAAAATGCATTTACTTGAGACGTTGGTGAACTTATTGGTCCACGATCAGAACCCGTTATTGCATTATTAGCTTCAATCGCTTGGTTAAGCGCTGCTAATACGGCTTGTGGATCAGAGGATGCAAGCTCTGGGTTTATAAGTAAGAAATCACGAATATAGAGTGCTCGCCCATCACCATCGTTAAAGTTATCTGGGCCCGCTGTTAATAATTGTGCAAATAAATCACCCGTTGGGCTATCAGCCATATTTCTTAAACCAACGTTAGAGCGAACTTGATCCGACACACTACTCGTTTTACTGTAGCGGTAACCAAAATCGACTGACGTTATTACATCATCTAAGTAATATGTAAAATCTGTACGAAACGCATCTTCTGTATTTTCTGACTCATCTTGCCCTTGGTTTACGTCACGTAGAACAACATTTGCAGGGTCGAGTAATTGAGCCATTGTTGGCGCGTTTGCCTCTCCCGTTGCAATCCCAAACGTAAGTGCATCACCTGTAAGATCATACTCAAAAGGAGTACCGTTTTCATTTGACGAATTAGTAGCAACATTTGGATTTATAAAATTAAGCGTTGTATTAAAGCTTGGTGTAGTTGAATCAGAACGAGAGGTTGAGGCTTCAACACTTGCAAATAATCTATCGCCTTGCCATTCGCCCCCTATTCTAAATATTTTGCTCTTTGTGATGCGTGAATTAGTATCGCTAGAAAAACGCAAGTTAGGATCGCCACCACCGTCTTCAACCGGAATTACGCCTCTTACGGCCGCTTGTATGCTGCCTAGGTTTTGTCCGTCCAGTGAACCAAAATTAACTGTTTCAAATTCACTCGGTATTGATACATTTCTAAGATCACTTAGGCCAGATGCTTGTACTCTTGAGCTTTCTTGGCGGCGCTCTTGATCATTAACAACTGCATCAAAAAAGAATTTCATATTATCGTTTGGTGCATATTCAAATGTACCTGCGAAGTTTTTTGTCTCGTATTCGTAATTATCGTAATCTTGAATTAAAAATTGTACTGGTAGAAAATCAAACGATTGTGCACTTGCAGCACCACTATCAGCGGCTACCGAATTATCTCTATCTGCGCGAGGACGAAATGCGGTTACGTCTTGCTCACTGTAACTACCACTAAATACAACACCAAACTTACCGCCCGAATCAAGCTCCCAGTTATCACCCCAAGCACCCGATACCCTAGGAGTCACGCCATCTGTTGATAAGCTACTATCTTCACCTTGGACTCTAATTGAGCCTAGAGTTTCATTTAACTGTAACGGGCGAATTGTTTTAAGGTTTATTGTTGCGCCCACAGAGCCTTCGATTGTTTTTGCTTCTGGTGACTTAATTACTTCTACACCAGAGATGATTGCAGCTGATACATCCTCAAAACTAATGCCACTTCGTCCAGACCCTGAGCCAACTGTTGATACGCCGTTCACTTCTGTACGATTAGCATTGGTACCACGAATTTGAACACCCGTACCTACCCCTGCTTCACGAGTAATTTGAATCCCTGTTACGTTTTCAAGTACTTCTGCGAGGTTTTGATCTGGTAGCTTACCAATATCTACAGCCTCGATAATTTCAACAAGGCTATCTGCTGAACGCTTTTGTGCAAGTGCATTTGTAAGCGATTGTCGAATACCTGAAACCTCGATAACCTCAAGATCGTCTGCAGCTTTTTTTGGAGCTTCTTGCGCCTGTGTAGACAAAGACATACCAAGTGCGGTTGCCGATATAACTGCCAGTGTAATTTTAGATAACTTGTGACTCATAGTTTTTTTCCTGTGTGTGTGAAATGCTATGTTTAACCAGCTACTTTATTGTTTTTATTAAAAGCCCTTAACTATTACAAATTCTTAACTTTATATTTACACCCACACCTACAAAGGTCAACCTTTTGGTAATGAATTTAGATCAAATATTATGCAATATGTTATTACCAAAATAGAAAAAACTAACTAAATTTCAAGTTAAAAGCAAAACTTACATTTTAAGTTGATGTTATTTATGGTTTTTAAATTCTATTAGAAATAGGGCTGTCAATAACAAAGGTTAGAATAGTTATCGTTTTAAAAATGAAATAATTTAGGCAGGAGAAACCGATGATGTTGGGCGTGCTGAATAAACAGTATTATTGGTTAACCAATTTAATTGTTTTTAGTCAAGTAGCGTAATTTAGGAGTGAGTTTTTTTTAAGTACTGTTTGTTGATGTTATCGAAAATATAAAATTGAAGAATTTGAGGATCAAAAAAGGCGGTAAAACCGCCTTTTTGATGTGATTTAATGTTTAACTATTATTACAGTTTGTAGCTTAAACCTAAGAATAAACGTGGGCCGTAGTCATTCACTTCACCTAAGTTACCTTCAACAAAGAAGTCTTGTGATTTAGGTGCACTGAACAAGTTAATTGCTTCTGCTTTAACTCTAAAGTGCTCATCAATTTTGTATGATGCGCGCATTTCCCATACGCCTACGCCATCAACATAACGAAGTCGAGTACCATTTGTAGTATATGGTTGGAAATACTCACTACGATATTTGTAAATAACAGCAGTATCAAATCCACCAATTTGGTAGTACAGCTGACTGCTAAATACATGCTTTGAGAAACCAGGTACTGAAGCCGACTCAATAATACCGTCAGTTAACTGTGTAGTATTACCATCTACGTCAGTCTCAAACGTATCGCCGTATAAGCTATCTTGGAACTCAAAATCAGTGTCTGCATAGTTGTAACCAAATTTCATACCGATGCCATTATCCCAGCGGTAAGAAAATGAAGCTTCAAGACCTAATATTTCACTGTCTTCATCTGATGTAACAGAGTTAGTAATTGGTAATGAAACAGTTTCACCGGCAACAGTAAAATCTTCAATTACTGTTTGTTGTTGAAAACCACCGTTGAACTGTTTGTAGTATAAGCTTAACGCTAAGATTGAATCTTCGTTAGGGTACCATTCAAACGCAGCATCGTAGTTCCACGACATAAGCGGTTGAGTGTCCGGGTTACCAGAGCCATTTACACCCACTAATAAATCGCTGATTGAAGTTGCTGTACCTTCTGTATCTTCTTGGAATGTACGGCTGTAACCTAAATCAGATGGATCTGCGCGTGACATACCACGGTATATACCTGCACGGAATAAAATATCTTCACTGTAGTCAATAACTAGGTTAAAACTTGGTAAATACTTCGTGTAGTCACCACCGCTTTTTATTTTATCCAATGAACCATTATCAGATTCAACCAGAGAAAGTACACCTGTGTCGCTTGTTACTACGTCAAAGCTATTTCTAAAGCCAATCGAAGTTACTTCTGTGTCTACAATACGAAGACCAAAGTTACCGCGAATGAATTTACCAAACATTTCAGTATCGTAATTCGCCATTAAGTACACTGATGTTGTTTTTTCTGTTACATCAATTGTACCTGCATTTTCATATTCAACTTCTGGGTAAGCAAACACACCATCAGCGTTAGAACCAGCTACAGCTTGTGAGAAACATACGTTGTCGTATGTAGCCCATGATGAACCTGTACCGCTATCTACAACGTTACCGTCACTATCAACATTTGTTACGATATCGCCATCAGATACACTCGATAAAAAGCCTGATTCTGGGAAATCGATTTGACAACCTTGTAATACGTCAAGCGCTTCAGTACCAGAGTCTAGTGTAAATTCGTTTCTTGAACCGTTACCTTGGCTACCACCATACTGTAGGAAGGTCATTTCAGATGTTCTAATACCACCTTGTACACTGGTGAAAACGTTACCATCTAAGGTATAGTCAAAATCTAGTCGCGCTGAGATAACTTCGTTTTCACGAACATTTTCACGGTCAAGTCGTGTTCTTAGGCTATCTGTAAAGTTTGAAATATCTGTTACGTCAAAGTCTGTCAGTGTGAAATGAGGGATCTCATCGCCCATATCCCAAGAAAAGAAATTACGACCTGATGTTCTACCACGGTTAGATATTTGAAGTTCTTCACGTTCAGTTTTTGAATACGCTAAATCTAAGTCAACAGTTAATCTATCGGTAACTGTATGTTCTATATTTATGCCGTAACCTTGGTAGTTTTCTTCACGAGAAAATTGCTCACCCGCTGATTCAATGCGCTCTTCACCTTCCCAGTGCAAAATACCGCCTACATCATTAGTAACAAGTGTTGGACCTGTTACGCCTGGTGTTGCACGTTTTTGTAAAAAGATTAAATCGTGGCGTGCTTCTTGTTGTGTTCTATCTGATATTTGTGCGTCAAAGTTAACATCCCAATCAGCTGACGGTTGGTATTGCAGTGCAAAAAACATTGCATCACGTTCATCTGATGTCTCGTTTTGGCGGTAACTACGGCTACTGCCAGTCCAAGCGTAAGGAGTACCATCACTTACTGCTTTACCTGTTTCAGGATCAATTTCTGTATCGTAACCTTGGTTGCTACTGCCACTAACTTGGTCTTCACAGTCGCCTGCGCTGCTACGATAAAAACCTTCATTGGTATTATTAGGATCGTTTAAACACGCCCATAATGAAGAACCTGATGGGCTAGAGCTTCTGTATTCAGCTTCTGGTTGGCTGATATCTTGGCGCTGTACGCCAAAAGACACACCAACGGCTTGGCCGTTATCAAATTCAAACTGGTCAACATAACTAAACGTGCCACGGTAACCCGCGTCACTTTGAAGTGAGTTATCTACATTACCTTCATCAGGGTTGTAGTTTAATTTAACTTCAGCTGATACACGTTGCTTGCCAAAATCAAGTGGAGTTATAGTTTCAAGTGCAATAACACCTGCAACACCACCTTCAATCATTGACGCATCTTGCGTTTTATAAATTGCTACTTTTTTTACAAGTTCTGACGGAAACTGCGAAAAGTTAACTGAGCGGTCACCACTACCATTAGTCGCTTCACGACCATTGATATGCGTTGCACTTAAAAATGGACCAAGACCACGAATAGTGATTTCTGTTGCACCACCGTTTTCACGGTGAGATGCAGCACCTGTAATTGATTCCAGTGCTTCACCGATAGACAGTGCTGGTAAATCACCAATATCTTCAGATGACAGGCCATCAACTACCGTTGTTGCTTCACGTTTAATTGCTATTTGGTCTTGAATCGTTCTACGTGTACCTGTAACACTAATTATTTCAACGTCTTCTTCAACTTCTGTCGCTTTTCCCTGATCTTCCTGTGCGCTTGCTGTAAACACGCAAGAACTTGCCATACCTGCGATGACCGCTGTTCTTACCCATTTTGCAACTGGGCGCATTGCAAACTGCCCTGTTGTAGAATTATTGTTATCTCGTGACTTCAACGACATTTGAATTCTCCGCTGGTTGTTGTTGTGTGATTTTAGTGTGTTAGCTTGTTATGCTGATGTATATTTTATGTGACCTTTGACGTTAATATACTCAAACGCAGTCATATGATCAACCAATTTGACGTTTTAATATTACCATAAGGTATACCAATTTTAACTTAACGGCATTACCAGTAGGTCAGGCAGGTTTTTTACTAGAATATAAACCGCTCTAAACTAGTCGATAAATGGGTAATGTAGGTTGAGAAAAGTGTGGTGATTATTAATAAATAATAAAAAAGCCCCAAATTTGGGGCTTTTAAAAGTTAACTGATTAATTGGTTATTTAATCGTTTTGTATTTTCCATGTAGATCCAACACCGACTTCAGATGATTGAATATAATGAAGCCCTTTAGCACCCGCCTCTGCCTGAAGGCCTGCAGGGTCAGTTTCTAATAACGTACTTGTTGCTGTAACGTACTCAAGTACTTCTTTACCATTAGTTGCTGGGTCTTGGTCAATTGCACCATCAGTATCGAATGCGCCATTACCGTTTAGCTTTCTAATTTCAACCCAGTCACCGCTTGCATCGCCTGATACTCGACTATCCATATAACCAAAGTTGTTACTTAGCACCGAACTATCATGATTAATTAAGTCACAGTCATATTCAAAAGCATGGTCACTATCAAGTGTATTTGGGTAAAATAGCCCTTGAGTTGTAGCACTGCTGTTTATTGTATCTTCGTCTGTTTGATCACCTAAACCGTTTGCAATTAAATTTCCATTAAAGTTGATAACAAACGCATTTTTGGTTAGGCCGTATAATACCGGCGCATTCGCTGTGGTTAACTCATCACAATCACTTGTTGGTGCTTTAGGGCCTATTTCTGTACTAAATACAATAGGTTGCTGTGAGTTCAAAACCGTATTATTTGTTACATTTAGTGTAAAGTCGCCAGCCGCATCAAGTACAGCTTGGTTACCCGAGTTTGGCACACCGCCGTCAGCTTGCGAAAATGGATTTGCCGTAAATACAATACCGCCCGCTTCTTTATTACCAGAACGAATACCTGCAATGTAGTTGTTACTCACGGTGTGACCAAGTGGCGTAATCATCACGCCTGCAGGTCTATCGCTTGAGCTTTCAATATCTGTGGTACGAATAATAATGTTGTCTGTAACACTATTAAATCCACCATCTTCTAATGAAATACCACCATTAGGATTTACGATTGTATTGCCTTTGATGGTTGCACCAGAAGTTTGTACACGCATTAAACGACGACCTGTTACAAAGTTTTCTACGCGGTTATACTGAATAGTAAAGTTTGCGTTATCAGCTGCACCGCTACCCGTTGTGCTACCCGCATTGATCAAATATAAACTTGATTGACCAAAGTTTGGATTATCACTGTCGCTAAATAAATTATATTGAATAACGTGATCAGAGCTTGATGATGATATTTTTATCACAGACCCTTTTTCTGCTACATTTCGATTAGAGAATGTATTTCGCTCAACCAACGCGCTTTGACCTTTTATCATCAGCCAATGGTATTCAGAGTTATTGAGTGTAGCTTCTTCTCCATCCATCGTGTTTTGCGAAAAAGTAAAGTTATCGCCTTCTGAATAAATAACAGCACCTTCTTCGGCTTCACAAAATGCACCCGCTTTAGTATCTATATTCTTAAAGGTAAGCCCTGTTAATCCAGCGCCATCTACTCCAGCAGCTACATGCACACATACTTCACCGCTAAGTACAGGAGTTTGACCTTCTACAGCGCGAAGCGTTACTGCACTGGTTAATAAAATTGCGTCCATATCAGCATAAACACCCGTGTTTAAGCCAATAACATCACCGTCAGCTAAACCGCCACTTATAGCACCAAGGAGTGCTTCAGGGTTACTAACTAATTGAGTGTAAACCAATGTATCAAGTGAGTTTGTAACCTCACTCGCAAAACCATCGTTATCTGTATACGTAGCTTTTACCGACATTATTGAGCCAGCGTAAGCAGAAGGTGTAAATGTTTTACTATTACTGTCGGCTACTTCAACGCCATCAGCAGACCAAGTATAAGTAACGTTTGCCTCTTCAACACCGTTGTTATCAGTTATCTCTGCTGTTAACTCGCCACTTGTCAAATAAGGCGCTACGCCCATAATGGCGACACTACCGGCTTCGTCAACCGCAACAGCAGAAACAGCAATTGTTTCCTCTGATGTATTATCCTCGATAAATCCATTATCATCTGTGTAAGCAACTTGAACACTTATCTTTTGACCTAAAAGTGATGCATCAACTGTAAAGGTGCTTTGTGTTGCGCCATCTATCTCTTGTGCGTCAGCAAGCCATTGGTAAGTAATATCTCCTGTTGCCCCGTCGGTATCATTAATTTCTGCTGTTAATATATTACCAACGGTTGGCGTGCCACTAATTGTAACTTCGCCTTCTGAGTTTGTTCGTGCTACAACCTCTGTACCCGTTGAAGTCACAGACTCGTTAAACCCACGGCTATCTTCAAAAGATGCACTAACTGTTATAACTGTACCAAACTGTGCGTCTGTTAACGTGAGCGTTAAAAGTGCTTCATCTGCAATCTCTATGTCATCAGCAAACCATTTATAAGTTACTGTATCGCCATCAAAGCCATTTTCGTCAGCTACATTGGCTGTTAGTTGCGAACCAACTAGAGCGTCGCCCGTAATAGTTAAACTTGCAGGGAATGCGATTGCGGCAACATCTGCGGTTGGAGCTGTAATATGCGATTCATTGATACCGCCATCATCGGTATAAAGCCCTTGAACTGTAATTGGTAACCCTATCTGATCGTCAGTCAGTGTAAACGAAGCGCTATTTGCACCTGTAATTGCCTCACCATCTGCATACCAATAGTAAGTCACGTCACCTGAGATACCATCAGGGTCACTAACTTCAGCTGTTAATGTTTGTCCGCTTGTAACAGTTCCACTAAGAGCAATAGAGCCCAAGTTGTTGTCATTGTTGTTTGAGTTTGTGTCACAACCAACTATTGCAGCTGTAATAGCGCATAGCGCAAAATGTTTTAATTTCATGGTGGCTCTATTCTCCAAATTTATGGTTTTAATATTTGGTTATCTATTGTGTGTGTTACCAAATAAATCATGCGTTTATTACCAAATTCATTTAAATTGCAAATAAATTGTTAACCAACTTGGTAATATAACCATAATAAAATAACTTTTTCCACTATACCCACCTAATTAAATAACAATAAATAAACATAAAGTTAACCCTGCACTGTTATCCCAGGTCAAAAATTGAATTCAATCGTGCACAATTACTGCGAAAATACATAACCTTAGAGTAAAAAATTGGTTTTACATGGGGTTAAGTAAATCAGATTTATTTAATATATATGAAGTATTCTTATTTGAAGACTATAAAAAAATTAAGAAATGAAGTGAGTTTGTATAAAAAGGATTATTTACAGAGAGAATGAAAAATAAGGGTAAAGAAAGGGGCTATTTTTTGCCCCTTTTTTATTAAGTACTGGTTTATAAAATAGCGTTATTATAAAACTCTACAGGCTCATTTGAGCCCAAAGCAACAGGCACACGTTGATGCAAGCTAGTTGGCGCAATATCTAAAATACGCGTTCCTCTAGAGGTTGCTTTACCACCTGCGTTTTCAACTAAAAGTGCCAACGGGTTTGCTTCATAAAGCAGTCTTATTTTTCCGTTATCGTTACCACTGCGTTTATCTTGCGGATACAAAAATAACCCGCCTCGGCATAATATACGATGAACGTCGCCTACCATCGCTGCATTCCAACGCATTGAGCTTTTTTCAAAGCTTTCACAGGTGTAAAGCAATTTATCAAAATACACTTGTGTCGGTTCGTCCCAATAACGGTAGTTAGCCATATTAACGGCAAATTCACGACTCTGCTCTGGCACACTTAACTGCTTATTTGTCAGTAGATAACCGCCATGCGTTGAGTCTAATGTATAACAACGCGTTGGACCGCCAGTACTCATTACAAGTAATGATGAAGGGCCGTATAACACATAGCCTGCACATACTTGATTTACACCAGGCTGACTAAATTGCTCGTCGCTGTCGAAGGCAACATCATCACGGGCTAAGTAAATAGTAAATATAGTGCCTATTTGCCCATTAACATCAATATTAGAAGAGCCATCTAGTGGGTCAAAAGCAACAATAAACTTACCTTCAGGGTGGCCACCTACCGCATGATCTTCTTCCTCTGATGCAACTGATCGTACGCTGCTGTCGTCAAGTAGGATGTCTTTAAGTAGTTGGTTTGCGATTACATCTAGCTTTTTCTGAACTTCACCTTGGATGTTTTCATTCAATGTTGAACCTAAAACACCGGCTAATTCACCTTGGCTTACTCGAAAAGCAATTTCTTTACTGGTCGCTAAAATTGTGCGAATAAGTAAAATAAGATCGGTATCTACACCGTCTTCTTTTAATACTGTATTTAGTCTTTTCATGCGCTATACCTATTTACACAATTTAGATCGTCAAAGCATTGCTCTAGTCTTGCAACCATACTTTGCTCTGAATGACGCAACCATACGCGAGGGTCATAATATTTTTTGTTTGGCTTATCATCCCCATCAGGGTTACCAATTTGCTCTTGTAGGTATGCTTGGTTACCTTTGTAGTAGTCTAAAATACCTGTCCAACACGCCCACTGCGTATCGGTATCAATATTCATTTTAACTACACCATAGGTTAAAGACTCTGCAATTTTATCGTACTCAGAACCACTACCACCATGAAACACAAAGTTAATTGAGTTGCTTGGTAGATTAAATTTTTCTGATACGTAAGCTTGTGAATCTTTTAAAATAGTTGGTGTAAGAACAACGTTACCCGGCTTATATACACCGTGAACATTGCCAAAAGACGCTGCAATTATAAAGTTAGGGCTAATACGACTTAAACGTTCGTAAGCAAATGCAACATCTTCAGGCTGAGTGTATAAAGAAGAGCTGTCTAAGTGTGAGTTATCAACACCGTCTTCTTCGCCGCCCGTGCAGCCAAGCTCAATTTCAAGCGTCATACCTATTTTTGCCATACGCGTTAAGTAACGTTCACAAATTTCGATATTTTCTTCTAAAGGCTCTTCTGACAAATCAATCATATGCGAGCTAAACAGTGGTTTGCCAGTCAGTTCAAAGTGTCTTTCACCTTCATCAAGCAAACCATCAATCCAAGGTAGTAGCTTTTTAGCTGCGTGATCAGTATGAAGCATCACTGCTACTTCATAATGTGCTGCCACTGAATGTACATATCTTGCAGCACTTACCGCCCCAAGCACTGCTGATTGTTGCTCCGGTAAAGATAAGCTTTTACCACAAAAAAATTGAGCTCCACCATTAGAAAGCTGAATAATAACGGGCGAGTTTTTCTTTTTAGCAGCTTCTAGCGTCGCATTTATAGATGTTGTACTAACAACATTTACCGCTGGCAACGCATATTGATTAGTACGCGCATGTTCATACACAGCACTTACTTCATCGCCAACGATTACGCCTGGCAGTATTGTTGGGGCTAAATAATTCATTTATGAAATCCTTTCTATTTTAAAGCCTGGATACAAGAATCAGTAATTGCTTGCCAATTTTCTTGTTCAACCCACTCTTTTTTCGCTATCCAAGTACCGCCAACGGCGAATACATTATTTAAAGAAAGATAGTCCATTTTGTTACTTTCGCTAACGCCGCCTGTAGGGCAAAAGCTGACTGCTCTAAATACTGACGACACAGCTGATACAAAAGGTGCTCCTCCGGCAAGCGAAGCCGGGAATAATTTTTGCTCTTCAAAGCCATATTCAAGTGCCATTAAAATATCACCTGTGTTTGATACACCAGGAAGTACCGGCACATTACATTTAGCAAGAGCAGTAAGTAGCGCAGGAGAAACCGCTGGCGTTACAATAAAGTCAGAACCCGCTTCAAGTGCTTGCTCTAAAATGTCAGTATTTATGACTGTACCCGCACCGACTTTTAGCTCTGGCACTTGTGCCTTAATAGCTTTTAATGCTTCTAAAGAAGCCTCTGTTCTTAGTACTACTTCAACTAAAGTAAGGCCAGCGTTAGCCATAGCTTTCGCTATTTGAACACCTTGCTCTGGCGTATCAGCTTGAATTATAGGTAGCAGTGTTTGTCCTGACATAAGTTCAGAAAAGCGAGTCATAACGTTGTTCCTTTATAAAAAGTAATGCGGCCGAGGTATGGCGGCCTTTAATGTTTGATTAACCTGAACTCTAGATAATAAATCTATCTCAAGCAGCTATTTTCAGCGCTAACTGCGTTGAATTTACTTGCAATAGGCCCGCTATTGACGCGTAAATTCGCCTTGTTTTCACTGAAAATCTCTAGCTAGAGAAAATAATTTTAAATATCACCATGATTCAATATGTTAGTAAATCTCTTAACCAGAGTTCAGGTTAATTATTTTGTTATACCAATTGCATTAAATTAATGAGCTATTATAGCGACAAGAAAATAGCTCAATAACAAGGCTAAAATTATGATACATAGTTGTTCTATATAAATAATTTTTAACGTAGTTAGTGAGTTATTTAATACGCTAAGGTGATCATGTTTTTAATAAAATTGGTATCAGGTACCAGCTTCAACCATTGCTAGCTGAAATATATCTTTTGGAGCAATAGCGCCTGGCTGTTGTATAACCGCACCGGCGGCTTTTGCAGCAAGTTGTACAGCACTCGAAATTGGTTTATCAGATAAACGAGCACCTAAGTAAACACCGTTAAAAGCATCGCCTGCGGATGTCGTATCTACAACATTTGTTACCGGTATTATAGTGTGGCTTTGAAGAATATTGCCCTCTTTTGTCACTACCGATTCAGGGCCATTTTTAACAACAATTTCTTCAATTTGGTAAGGTTTTAAATATTCAACAACCGCTTCTACGCTATGAACGTCATAAAGTGTTGTTAAATCTTCAACGCCAGGTAGGGTAATATCTGCAAGCGTAAAGGCTAAATGATATTGCTCTTTAGTTTCCTCTACACTATTCCACAAACGCGCTCTGTAGTTAGGATCAAAAACTATTTTAACCCCAGCATCTTTGAGCTGCTCTACAACTTTCCAAAAATGCTCACGTGCACTTTCTTCAATTATTGCTAATGAAATTCCTGAAAAGAAAAACATATCACCTTGGCTAAGCTGCTCGAGTGCATCAGCATCTAAAAAATCAACAACCTTTTTAGCTGCAGAATCATTACGCCAATAAATAAAGCTACGCTCACCATGCTCATCGGTTTCTATGTAATACATGCCAGGTACTTTGGTATCGTGAGCAAATACGAGTTGTGTATTTATTTGTTCACTTTCAAAGCGTTCTAGCATTTTTTTACTTAAATTATCTTGACCTAAAGCCGTAACAACCGAAGTAGTAACCTGCGGGAAGCAACGTTTTAAATACACTGCAGAATTATAAACATCGCCTGCAAATGATTGGTGTAGTGTGGCTGCGCTCATAGCTCTAAGCTCGACCATGCATTCACCGATAAAGTAAATATTTTTCATCTTGGAAGTTACCCTATGTAGTTAACTGCTATGCGCTTATACAAAACATGTTGGCATAGCAGTTATTATCTAGATTATTGAGGCTTTTTAAGAGGTTCTATTTTTGGAATTAAAATCCAAACAGCTGCCATTGCTATAATGGCTAAAGAAGCACCAATAACAAATGCTGGCGTATAATTACCATCAGCAGTAAGAATAGGCACAAGCGATGTAAGGCCTACAGCACCAAGTTTTGCCGCCATACCAGAGAAACCTGATAATGTACCTACAGCTTTTTTGCCTAACAAATCACTTGGTAGTGTTTGCACGTTACCAATTGCAGTTTGAAAACCAAATAATATAACAGCCATAATTAGTACCGCTGTCGTTGGTCCGCCTGGATTTGCCATTGCAAGTAACGCAGGTAACATAATTAAACAGCCCAGCGTTATAGTTAGCTTACGTGTTTTATCTGTATTCCAACCGGCTTTGAGTCGGTTTTGAGCTAATAAGCCACCAAACCAAGCACCAAACATAGCGCCAACATAAGGTACCCAACCATATATACCAATAGACTTAACATCCATGCCGTATACTTCGTTTAAGTAAATAGGTATCCAAAAAACAAATAACCACCAAATAGGGTCAATCGCAGCAGAGGCAATAATTACACCCCAGCTTTGCTTACGAGAAAGTAACTCAGCAGTTGAAGGGTTATATTCTTCTTCGTCTTCACCTGTTACATCGCCATTATCATCAACACGTCTTTGACCTGTTAAGATATATTCACGCTCTTGTGCAGTAAGCCAAGGATGAGAGCTAGGCGGCGCTTTAACTAAAATTAACCAAGGCACTAACCAAAGAAAACCTAATACGCCCACAAAAACAAACACCATTTGCCAGCTAAAGTAGATAGTTAAATAAGCAATTAAAGGAATAGCAATAATACCGCCAATAGCAGCGCCAGAGTTAAAAATACCCTGTGCTAAGGCGCGCTCTTTAGTAGGAAACCATTCAGCATTACCTTTAGCTGCGCCCGGCCAGTTACCGGCTTCTGCTACACCTAAGATTGCGCGAAAAATACTAAGGCTAAGTACACCTTGTGCAAATGCATGTGCAACGGTTGCAATAGACCAAACACCTATCGATAAAACAAAACCGAAGCGTGTGCCTACCCAGTCAAATATTTTACCAAATATGGCTTGACCAAATGCATAAGCAAATACAAACACAATTGAAATATTAGCGTATATTTGTTTGCGTTCTAGCGCTGATTCATCAGGAAATAAATCTTCAACAATGTCCGGCCAAAGCACACTAAGTGCTTGACGGTCGATATAGTTAATAATGGTAGCTAGCGCAATTAGCGCTATAACCCACCAACGTAAGCCTTTAAGTTGCATAATTAATCCTCAAGAAAGTCTTCACGCGCTGGGCTAAAAGTATCAATCAGGATTCCGCCTGTTGGGCAGGTAGCTCCATGATCAGCAAATGGTGGGATTAAGCAGCTATCACCCGGTTTTAAGATTTTAGTGACGCCATCAATGTTAAAGTGGAACTCACCTTCAACAACATACGTTACTTGAGAATGTCTGTGAGCATGGTTATAACCAATAGCCCCTTTCTCAAACCAAATTTTAACAGCCATTAGCTCTTCGTTATAACCTAGCATTTGACGTTTTAGACCATTTCCTAAATCTTCAATTTCGGTCTCGTTGCCAAATGAAAAGTTTGCGCTTTGCTTTTGCATCCTATTTACTCCTGATTATTGTTCATCATATAAACGCCTAATCGGCCATTTAAAGTGAACTCTTTATTTTGATAATTGAATGTATTTTTAGCTGAGGTTGGTGCTTTATTAATAGCCACTAAATATGACTTGCCTTTAATATCAAGTTCAACAAGTGTTAAATCGCCCTGCTGACTATATTCAAGCTTTGTAACTCTACTAACAGCTTCTAACGTATATTCTTTACTTGGATTGTATTCACCGTGAGGCTCTAATACAGATATAAATTTATGATGCTTTTGACCCTCAACACGACGAATAAAACCGTTTTCGTTGCGTAAGTTAAAATCAGGGTCGTTTGCGCCTATTTGAGTAAACAAGAAAGACTCATCACCTTTAACCAAACTCGTTTGCGTATAAAAGCGACCATTTTCGTTTAACCACGTTACTTTAGCTAAACCACTTTGAGGTTGCGCTTGAGCTTTAAGCCATAGATGCTGGTAGCCATTTTTAGTACCTAATGCAGACAGTTGTGTTGCATTCGCTTTTAGCTCAAAGCTGGTATCTATAAGCTGACCTTTATAATGCAAAGGCAAATCAAGCTGATGTGCTTTATTTGCTGCAACATCAAATATATCAAGTGCAACTGTGCTTTGTAGTTCAGGTAAGTTAATAAGTGCAAGCGTACGCTCAAGATCAACGCCTTTATAAGCTGTGCTTATTTCGCCGCTTGAAACTGTGCCGTATTCATTCGTTTCGAAAAAGTTAAGTGTAGGGTAATTACTATTTCCTACTTCAACATTTGCATTAAAATGCGTTGTTTCGTCAACCACTACCGTATTGTGCGCAACAGTGTGTTTAGCGTAAGTTTCGTTTTCAGGTAAATAACGACCGCCGTATTTAGCTTCTACATTTAAAAAACGTGCTGCGCCATAATCAGATACAATTTCATTACCGTGGTCGTAAAACTGCCATGTTAGTTTATCAAAATGACCGTGACCTAAGCCTTGTGCAGCAGGTTTAAATAGTAGAGCTTGATCGCCACCTACCTGCGTTCTCATTACAACTAGAGCACCTTGTTTACCGTCATTACCATCGCCGAAGGCAACAGATTTAAACGAATAAGGTTTTGCCATGTTGTTATCAAGTGCTTGAGCTACTTTTAGTCCATCACCAGAGAGAATTATTTGGTCTTGTTGCTTAGCAATATCTAAATAACCCGCATCGTTGGTTAAGCCATATGCTGCCGTTACACCATTAACTAACTCAATGGTATCGATACCTTTACTTTTTATTGCATCGTTAATTGGGAAAAACAAACCGTTGTAGCTAAGTTGAATCGTCGTATCAATCGCTTTTAATAATATGCCATCGCGATATTCAAAGATTTTTCGTTGTGGTTCGTTGTTTTCAATCGCTTTAGCAAACGTTACAAAGGGTAATAGTGCAAAGCGTTGATAGTAAGGACCTTCGTTATAGTAACCTTGTGGTGAAAACAGCATCTCTAGCTGCTTAATAAAGCCACCTTTACCCGACTTTTCTAAATCGTATAATGATTTTTCTACCCACTCAGGTTCACCTAATACATACCCTGCCATGCCAACACCCGCTGTTGCCCATGTTCCATGGTTATGTACTTTATTAAATGTAGAGGGTTGGCCTACTGATGTGAACAACGAAACAGGACGTAGTAAGTCATCCTCGATTGTTTTAATGTTATCGGCATTTAACGAGTCATGAATTAGATCATAAGCTTGTATTGTGTACACAAGCCACATTGCTTCATTTAGGCTTTGCCAAAAAAACTTACCTGGATTTTGCGAGTCCATTTTACGTTTTGGATGCAGACCAAGCGTTGGGTATAATTTTGCATACTCAAGCAACATATCACGCACGTAATTTGCATATTTCTCATCTTGGCTTAGTTGATAAATGATGCCTGCGTTATACATAAGCTGATAATTTTTTTTGTGGCGTTCATGTGTATAACCACCACCACCATCTTTTGGTACAGGTACCGCAATTGGTTGAGCTATTTGTTCGTCTACTTGCGCTTTTAATAGCTCAAACGCAGTAGAAAATTTACCTTCGCTGCCTATTGCTTGACGCATATGACTTACGTCATCAGTAGTAATTACTAAGTTTGGGTGCGCTGCATGCGCACCCAATGATGTAAGTAATGTAAGTGCTGCTACAGCCGCTATTTTAAAACCTGTTTGGCATTTTAATAAGTACATAGTATTTACCCTGCCTTATTTAAAATGTTGTTATTTTTTAATACTGCTGTATGTGGGCCTTTAACTCTTAGTTCTTTAACACTTGGTGCTTTAGTTACATCAAATGTATTACCTGAGATTTCAGTTTTAGGCTCGCCTACTGTGTGCTCTACAACAATAGGAGCAGATTTAACAAATTTATTATCTTTGATATTAGTAACCTGAACACCGTGAACATAAATGCTCGCTTGCTCTTTGTTACGCTTACCAAGGCCGACGTTATTAAGCGTGTTATTTGTCATTTCAAAATGAGGGCCAAATGTACTTTCATCAGTACCACCACGGTAAAGCTTAAGTACACCACCTTGCACATCATTAAATGTATTATTATTTACAATAACGTATTCCGCGTTATAAACACCTAAGTCTTCAATTTCAGTATTTAGACGTAAAATGTCACCTGTTACTGTATTAAAGGTATTACCTGTAATAATAATTTCGTCAGCCATTGCACCTTTACCAGTGATAAAGAAATGGAATGAATGATTAATATCTAAAGCATTTAACTCTGAGTTGGTCATTACAAAGCGGTAATTATCAACCATACCCCATTTTTGCGTACGAACAATGCTGTTACCTATTGCATCTGGCGCGTTTTCACCTGAAATTGATAAACCATCTAGTTTTAAGCTGCCGCCATCATGTATTTCAAACAAGGTAGAGCGTTGAAAAGTAAGTTTAGACTTTGTGCTCTGCTTCGCTTTAATTGTCAACGTTTTATCAATTTTAACCAGTTTAGAAACATCATACTGGCCAGGCGCTAGTTCTAGAACATCACCCGACTCTGCATTATCAATAGCGTCTAGTAATGCACTTACATCAGCTTTAACAGAATGTGTCTTACCAGAATCAAAATCAACTAAAGCAGGTACTTTTGCATACCAGCTAACACCGGTATCTTCTTTTTTAAGTACTTTTAAATCGCGCTTTGCACCTACATTTAAACTTTTAGATGTTGGGTAAAGTAGACCATTACTTGCTTTTTTAAGCGTGATTTTTTCTTTTTTTACACCGTACGTTAGCTCAGAAAGTACTTTTGTATCAGCAATGTTGTTACTTAGTACCAGCCCGCTTACATCATCAAATGTTGTAAATGGCTGTTCACCATCTTGATTTATGATTAAGTTGTTTTTCATTACGCTATCTTTAGGTGCAGCGCTACGCTCAGCATCGCTACCAGCGGCAAGTTGAATATGACGCACATTTATAAATGTGTTGTTTTCAATTGTCGCATTTTCAACTTGGTGATAACGATTTATAGATGAATTTGGTACGCCGTTCATCACAGTAAAACCACTGCCAAAACGATACCCTGTTAGACCTTGTAGGTAGTTATTTCTTACAATTTGGTCTTTATTGATAACGCGAATACCACCTGTGTGGTCAACACCATTACCAATAAAAATATTTTCTTCTATAAGGTTACCGTTACCATGGCGCAGCGTTAATGTACCGCGCGCTTCATAAAATACGTTATTACGAAGGATGTTTTTACCTGACTTAACCGACACAATTTCTACTTCACCATTGGTGCGTTCAAAATAGTTATTTTCTACCAATGTATGCGAATCAGTTAATGAGTAATGGCTGGTGCCAATACGTAGGGTTTCACCACCGTTCGAACCAAAAGTTGGACGGTAGCCAAAATAGTTGTTGTCTATGCGGTGATAGTTTTCCTGACTTGCTTGAGTGTTTAAACGAACAGCAACTGTCACACCTTTATTTCGTTTGCCAACTAAATGACTATGATCAAAGCGGTTATGTTGTCCATATAATGCAACCCAATAATCAGACTCTCGTTTGTCTGGATTACTGTAATTATCGATTACTGTTTGAGTAACTCGTGAATTGTAGGCTAATTCATTTTTATTTTTACGAAACTCTATTACAGCTGAGCTCGGTGTGTAGCCGTCTTTAAATACTAAACCTGAGGCTTCAAGGTATTTACCTGCAAGTCTTAGGTTCGATTGACCCGATAAAATTACTTTACCGTTAGTTTCAGCGGTCAATAAAATAGGAGAGTTTTTTGTACCTTGGCCTTCAAGTAGGATTTCGAAGTCAGACCAAGTACCATTTTTAAGTACTACTTTGTCGCCAGCAACTAGATTAGCTGCGATATCATTAAAAGCTTGTTTACTTTCTACAAAATAATCTTTGGCCGCTATTTGTGTGGATATGCAACCGATGAGAACTAGACTAAGCTTTATTGTGTTAATCAAACGCATAGTTAACTCTTTTTCGTTGTGACTGAAAGTAGTGCTTCATCAGAATTTAAAAAAGCTGACATTGCACAAAGACTTTAGTCAATTGGTGTCATGTGTGTTAAAGCGCCTTAAGCCAAAAGCTTAAAGCGCTCAATAAGGTCGAGAAGTATTACTTTTCTAGCTTTTTGAAGTAATCAAAAATTTCAGGAACGTTACCTTGACCCATACCAGCGTCAAACGCTGCTTGTAGGTTAGCTGATGAACCTTCAGCGATTTTTGATTCAGTACCTAGGTCTTCTACCATTTGTAGGAAGTAGCCTAAATCTTTGTTTGCATTAGCAATCGAGAAACCAAGGTCGCTAACATTATCAACTGCATAGTTTTTACAAAATTGCATAAACGGTGAATTAGATGGACCAGTCGACATGATGTCAAAAAGTTGTTGACGGTCAACACCAGCAAGCTCTGCAACTGCAAATGCTTGTGACATAGCACATACTGTAGTCATGCCCATGAAGTTGTTGATAAGCTTAGTTGTATGACCTGCACCTAGCTCGCCAAGATGGAAAACGTTTTCACCTTGATCTTCTAGTACTGGTTTAACTTTATTGAATGTATCAATATCGCCTGCAGCCATGATGTTTAAAAGGCCGTCTTTAGCATGTGCTGGTGTACGACCAAGAGGAGCATCAATCATGCCTGCGCCTTTAGCTGCTAAATCAGCACCAATTTTTTTAGTAGATGATGGGATAGAAGTACCAAAATCAACTAGTACTGCACCTTCTTTAATACCCGCTAGGATACCATCTTCTGCATAAATGATTTTTTCTACAACGGCAGAAGTTGTAAGACAAAACATAACAATATCTGAACCTTCAGCTAGCTCTTTAGCAGTGCTTGCTGTTTTTGCGCCTCTAGCGACACATGCTGCAACCGCATCTTTGCTAAGGTCCATAACAATTAGCTCATAGCCTTTGTTTTGTAAATTTTCGGCCATGTTGCCGCCCATTAAGCCTAAGCCGATGAAACCGATGACTGGTTTTGACATGAATAACTCCTAAATATGTGGCGCATACTTTTATAAGAACAAGTAAAATCTACTTTAAAATACGCTGTGTCTTTGTTTCAATTTGTAGAGTAACTTTAAGCTTGAGTTATTTATAAATTAACCTGTGCAAAACGTAACTCTGATTAATTACCAATACATTGTATTCACTCAAACCAAGCAACTTACCAATTGGTATGCAAAAACTGTATTACCATACGCCTTTTTTGTCAACCAATAAGTTAACCAAGTAAATCCCATATTTTTACAAATTACATACAAATAAATTTAATATCAATTAAAAACAAACAGTTAGACACAACAAACCCAATCAGGCATAGGTTAACTTTTGTTGAACAATCAGTAACTTTTTTTATACTAATAGGTTGACCAATAATTGAGTGTTCTTTATTTAAATATGCAAAATTCAATAAAATGGTTCATTAATTGGTAATTTACAATTGATGTTATTGGTAAAATTATAAGGATCATACGTCAACAGCTTCCAACTCTAAATGGTATTGAGGTTGTGATTTGTACGTAACGCCTACATATATGGCTAATACATATAAAAACCACAAAATGCGCTTAATAATAGCGCTTAGTTAAAAATATACTGAACTTTGAAAAATCACTAAAGGAACTGAATAATGCGTTTATTACATACTATGCTGCGTGTTGCGGATTTAGACAAATCAATTGCTTTTTATACTGAAGTATTAGGTATGAAAGAATTACGCAGAGCTGATAACAGTGAATACAGATACACTCTTGCTTTTATTGGATATGGCGAGGAAGCAGATAATACAGTATTAGAGTTAACTTATAACTGGGACGAAGATAGCTACGACCTGGGTAATGGATATGGTCATATTGCCATTGAGTTTGATGATATTTACAAGGCCTGTGTTGATATTAGAGCAGCCGGTGGTAATGTTAGTCGTGAACCTGGACCAGTAAAAGGCGGCACTACTGAAATTGCTTTTGTAAAAGACCCTGATGGCTATGCAATTGAGCTAATTCAGAAAAAAGATGACATGAGTAAATTTTAAATTACCTACCAACTAATTCAAGTTATAACAATTTGCTTAATGCCAATCTGCTTATATATGGGGTCTATTTAACGTTAAGAAAATTACGCTAGGACTAGGCAAAAATTTTTGTATCTAGTTGTTCTAAATAAAAAATTTTTAACGACGTTATAGTGCAATTTAATTCGTTAAATTGATCAAAGATTTATGCTGGTTGGTATAACTATGGAGGGGTTTAATTTTATAAATTGTTCAAATATTTATGCAGATTGGTATTAAGTAAAAAGGTGCTTTTCAGCACCTTTTTAACGCAACTGACTATCTTTACTGCCACGTCTATTAAACGATTTAGCGCTAGCATCATTACCTTCTATTGCAGCTTGACATGCAACACAGTAGCGCACTCCTGGTAACGCGATCCTTCGTGCTTGTGGGGTTTTCTCATCGCACTCATCACATAGCTCTGCACTTGCGCCAGATATTAAATTGCTTCTTGCATACTGTACGGCGTCATTAACACTCGCATCAATTTGATCTTGAATTGCACCGTCTCGTGCCCATCCACTTGCCATAAATCCTCCTAATAAAGTTGGATGTTTAAATTTATGCTACCAAATCGAATCTTTATAAGTACTGAATAAAAGAGCTAGGAATGTGATGTTCTTTGAAGGTTTAAGCTACGAAACTATATTTTATATCTGGTGGAAAGATGCTGTAGTTGCTCCTTGTAATCTACTTCACAAAAAGTTCAACACTCTACAATTAGGCAAAAAAAAGCAGCTAAAAAAGCTGCTTTATAATTCCAATGATTTATTTAAATATTAAAGGCTGTAGTCAACAACCTTCATACCTAATTTTTCGAGCTCTGGACGAAGTGTTTTAGCATCACCCACTACTAAATAAATCATGTCTTTAGTATTTAAGTGTTTTTTAGCTAAGGCGTTAACTTCTTCTTTGCTAATATTGCTAACAATCTCATTTCTTTCTTTTACAAAGCTAGGTTTTAAATCGAACTCTAATATTTGTGCTAAAAAGCCAAGTTTTGCATTAGGCGTTTCGTATTTAAGCGCATCTTTTTGATTGATAGCCTTACGCATAAACATAAGCTCTTCGTCAGTGACACCGTTTTGAGCATAGTTATTAAGCTCATTAGTAAACTCTGTAATAGACGCTGCAGTAGAGTCGGCTCTCACCGCTGCAGAAGCGGTAAAGCCACCTGATGTTTTATCACCCCAGAAACGAGAGCGAGCACCGTAAGTGTAGCCTTTATCTTCTCGTAAATTTAAATTGATACGGCTGTTAAACGTGCCACCAAGTGCAAAGTTCATCAAGTTAGCTTTAAAGAACTCACCTGTAATATCTTCAACCATATCGCGTTTACCAATACGAATTTCTGATTGAGGAGCGTCTGGTTTATCAACCAAATAAATTACATTAGTTTCTACTTTAGGTTCACTGAAATCAACCGCTACTAAGCTCGATTTACCTTTCCAATTTGTAAGTGTAGCTTTAACTTTTGGTTCAATTGTTGACTCTTTTAAATCAGAAACAATAATTACTTGAGCGCCCTGCGGTTTAAAGTTTGCGCTATAAAAAGCTTTAACGTCAGCAAGTGTAATAGCCTCTATACTATTAAGCGTTCCAGTACTTGGAAGTGCAGCTATATTGTTGCCATATAGTAATTTACTATATGTATTAGATGCTAAATACCCAGCATCCTTCATTGAATGTTGAATATTTTGAATGATTTGCTTTTTATTACGCTCAAAGTCATCTGCATTAAATGCTGGTTTAAATAACTTTTCTTCGACAAGCTTTAGCGTTGCATCTACATTCTTGGTTAAGCTAGAAACATACACATTTGTATGTGTTTTATCTGAGTAGATACTTACCTGGCTACCTAGTTTTTCAAGCGCGTTACTCATCTGCTCTGTAGTGTAGTTTTGCGTTGACTCGCTCATTAACGATGCAGTTATTGATGATAAACCCACTTTACTAGCTTGCTCACTGTACAGGCCACCCGGAACTTTAATGAAAATAGCGGTAGTTGGCGTTTCTGTACTTTGAGTACCTAATATTTTAATACCGTTTTCGGTCTTAGTTTGCCAAAGAGTAGGAACATCAACAGCAGGATTTGCGCCGGCCTCTGGATGAGCACTTCGATCAAATGTATCAACAGCTCTTCGTGCCACTAAATCATCAGCTGAAGTTGTAGATGGACCTCCAAAATCATGCGATTTAGGCGTAAAGTTGTCTGGAGCAGCTATAAGTTGAGTTTGCCCTTCTGGTACAACACTCATAATAACGGCAGATTTACCTTTGATATATTGATTAAAAACACGCATAACATCAGCTTTTGTAACTTTGTTATAACGTGCAATCTCATCTTTAGCTGAATTTGGGTTACCTGTAAACGTTTCTGACGCGGCTAGTTGAGAGACTTTTCCTGATACGCTTTGCAGACCAAAAATTGCACCCGATTCTATTTTAGCTTTTACTTTATCTAAATCATCTTGTGTAACGCCACGCTCTTCAAATTCAACAAATGAATCACGAATGATTTTTTCCATATCAGCTAACGTTTTCCCTGCTGTAGGATTTGGTAAAGCATAAAGACTAATTGAACACGCTAACTCTTGGCATGGATGATTTGCACTTGCTTGAACAGCAAGTTGAGTTTTAACTAAGTTTTTGTATAGTAGTGAATTATTACCACCACCCAATATTTCAGCAAGTATATCAAGAGGTGCTTCATCTTCAGAGCGAGCGTAAGTAGTTGGGAAACTCATACTTAATAAAGGTAAATGTACCTTATCTTCCATTGAAATATATCTATCAGCATCTAGTGTTACAGCTGTTTTTTCTACTGTAGGGATTTCAGGGCCTTTTGGAATTGGTGCAAAGTATTTAGTAACTAATGGCAGTATTTCATTAGCGTTGATATCGCCACCAATAGTAAGCGTTGCATTATTAGGACCATACCACTTTAAAAAGAATGCTTTTAAATCATTTACATTTACGCGATTAAGATCGTCCATAAAACCAATTACTGGCCATGAATATGAATGACCATCTGGATACATCGCTTGAGCAACACGTTCACCTAAACGACCATAAGGGCGATTATCAACACGTTGGCCGCGCTCATTTTTTACTGTTTCGCGTTGTACTTCAAATTTTTCTTGGGTTACAGCATCGAGTAAAAAGCCCATTCGATCAGCTTCTAGCCACAACATTTTTTCTAATTGATTTACAGGTACTGTTTCAAAATAATTTGTTCTATCTGAGTTAGTTGTACCATTTAAAGTACCGCCTGCTTCAGATATTATTTTAAAATGTTCCTCATCAGCAACATTCTCTGAACCTTGAAACATCATATGCTCAAAAAAGTGAGCAAAGCCTGACTTACCCAACTCTTCGCGAGCAGAACCAACGTGGTATGTTACATCAACGTGTACTAAGGGATCTGAATGATCCTCATGCACAATTACAGTTAAACCGTTATCTAGTTTATATTTTTTATACGGTATGTTGATTTCACCTGCATTAGATTTCACTGACTCAATAAGTGTAACGCCAGGAATTGATGTTTCTGTAACAATATTTTTATCAACAGCTTGAGTTGAGCTATTACATGCAGCCAACCCTGATGCAAGTAAAACAGCAAGTGCAATTTTTGTGAGTTTCATTTTTTAGTCCATATTTAAATTAACTCAATGAGTTTAAAGACTAATTAAAAGTACAACAAGGAATATGGAGCGATTATGGGTTTGGTTTTGTAACAAAGTGTAAATAGATTGATATAAAAATGAAGTGTGAAATGACGGTGTTAATTTGTGGTTTTATTCTAATAACACTGCACTTCCCTATCTAAGTAGTAAATGACATAGCTAAGAGATTGATACTCTTAATAACATCGTGCATATAGAGTGTTATGTAACACTGCTTTATACAATACTTAAAATAGTAAGTGGCGTCCCCAAGGGGATTCGAACCCCTGTTAC
>NZ_WTKS01000050.1:0-925 GCF_011378625.1 Pseudoalteromonas sp. c7(2019)
TCATGCGCCATGCTCCTAATGAGCTTCGTACCAAGGGACCTAAAAAATATTCACCCAAACGAGATTTAATCTCGTGTCTTTATCTGGTTAACCTTGGTTAGCGTGCGCTTTTTGTTTCATTATAAGTGAAGTACATACAGGATAAGCGTATGTTACGACTTAAGTGCCCAAACACCCACTCAGGTTTTAAAACCTATGTCATAACCAGGCTGCCTTAAGTCGTAAACTCGGGTGTGATTGGTGTGTAAAATACGCATAATTAAGCATCCTTTTGTGTATTCTGCACATACTGAGGAGAGTAGAGAGTTTGCTTGGTCAGCAATATCCACATCAGTCGAGCCAATCTGTGTGCGGTGGCGACCACCACACAATTAAAGTGTTTTTTCTCGCGCAACTGGTTTATCCACTGGCTTAGCGCATCTGTTTTATGGTGGCTTCTGGCGATAAGGGCGCGAGCACCGTGAATAAGTTGTTTTCGTAGGTAACTGTTGCCGCGTTTAGTTATACCAGACATTTTACTTTTATCGCCTGACGCGTATTGTTTTGGAGTTAATCCTAGCCAGACGCCCAGCTCTTTTGCATTTTTAAATGCCTGACCGTTCCCGATTGATGCTGCATAAGCTGAGGCATTGAGCACACCCACGCCAGGAATAGAGTGAAGTATTTTAGCGTTTGTATCCCGTTCAACGTGTGCAGTAAGCATCGCTTCAATAGCTTTAATGCGTTTAACAAGGGTTTTGTATTCGGTGTAAATATCACTCACCATTATGCGCAGCTGAGGGCGAAGCTCAGAATCACTTTCTAAGGCAATTATCCCTTGCTCAAACGCCTTAATACCGACAGGAAATACATACCCAAAATCGACCAATAAACCGCGTAACTGGTTGGTTGCAGCAATCCTGTTTTGCAGAAGTCGCTCACGTAT
>NZ_WTKS01000052.1:0-877 GCF_011378625.1 Pseudoalteromonas sp. c7(2019)
TCGTGCCTCACTTATTTTAGCCAACTGTAATTTGCCGCTTAAAACGGCGTTAGATGTATAAGGATATATAGGTGTTCGAAAAACTAGTTTCCCTAATTAATTTATTAAGACCCAAATTTTATAATAAAATCACATGGCTGGTCGTTGGTTCAGGCGTGGTTCTCTTATCAACGCCACTTTGGCAGGACATTCTAGTTTCTTTTCTTAATATCAACTATTCGATGAACTTAAATACAGCAGATAATAGCCTTTTGGGTGTTTTTACTATCGCTTTAGGTTTGTTTTATCACCTCGTGACCACATCAATATTTGAATATACAACAGCTATTGAAAATCGTAATAAAACAGCAGATATTACACTATCTAAAACACGTGAATTAGATCACGACGTTAAGGTGTTTCAAGAAATAGATGTAAACCTTAGAGAGCGAGATTTATTAAACTATATAGATACCATAGAAACTGACCACTCATTTACATCTAGCTCGAAATCTAAGGTTTATCCTGTATATTTCTTCGCAGAAGAAAGCAAATATGAGTTTATTGATCCTGAACTTAATCAAGCACTGGAAAAATTTGTAATAGCTTTAACTGAACAAATGCAGTGGTGTTCTTGTCATTTTTGGACTCACCCTAATCATATTAAAATGGAAGACCCACGGTATTGCTTACATCCAGACCTAAATGAAGAACGAGGCGGTAGGTCAGATCGTGAAGCGGATATCGCATATACAGATTTTTCAAAAACACTTAATAAGCTAACTAAAGAAACAACGAATACATATAAAGCATTTAGAAAAACAGTAAAGTGTAAATTATACATCTAATCGGGTAGCCGGAGGTCTCTAACCTCCAGCCCCCACACCACCCATCATGC
>NZ_WTKS01000053.1:0-209 GCF_011378625.1 Pseudoalteromonas sp. c7(2019)
ATGAAATATCCACACTTTGTAGTTTAATTAATCACTCAGTGATTTAATTGAAATAAACGCAATAAAACGCTTGCCAATAGTTTCGCGATCCCTATAATACGCCGCACAGACAAGGACGGAGGCGCAAGCCACTAACCAAGACTGAGAATAAAAGAAACGCTTTAACGATTCGAACTTCGGTTTGAAATTAAGTTAAAATAAGACGTTGA
>NZ_WTKS01000053.1:225-851 GCF_011378625.1 Pseudoalteromonas sp. c7(2019)
TATACGCCGCCTAGCCGAAAGGCACGCTCTTTAACAATTTAATCAAACAATCTGTGTGAGCACTTGTTGTTGATGTGATTTCAAAAAAATCAAAGTCCTTTCTTGTAAAGGCAACATCAATAATAGTGACACACGAAATAATTCATTATTTCAGAATAATAAATTGTTAATTGCTTATATTTATATAAGTCATTAGCAGTAAGTTTTAGTCAGTAGTATTGAGTCGCACTTTTAATTAAGTGCAAATTAAACTTTAAATTGAAGAGTTTGATCATGGCTCAGATTGAACGCTGGCGGCAGGCTTAACACATGCAAGTCGAACGGTAACAGAAAGTAGCTTGCTACTTTGCTGACGAGTGGCGGACGGGTGAGTAATGCTTGGGAATATGCCTTATGGTGGGGGACAACAGTTGGAAACGNAACATCTCCGGATCAAAGTGGGGGACCTTCGGGCCTCACGCCATAAGAGTAGCCCAAGTGGGATTAGCTAGTTGGTAAGGTAATGGCTTACCAAGGCGACGATCCCTAGTTGGTCTTAGAGGATGACCAGCCACACTGGAACTGAGACACGGTCCAGACTCCTACGGGAGGCAGCAGTGGGGAATATTGCACAATGGGCGCAAGCC
>NZ_WTKS01000054.1:0-809 GCF_011378625.1 Pseudoalteromonas sp. c7(2019)
TCGGAATCTCGGTTGATTTCTTTTCCTAAGGGTACTTAGATGTTTCAGTTCCCCTCGTTTGCTTCGTTTAGCTATGTATTCACTAAACGATGACACTAAGTGCCGGGTTGCCCCATTCGGAAATTCCAGGATATAACGCTTGTTATCAACTCCCCTGGACTTATCGCAGATTACCACGTCCTTCATCGCCTCTAATTGCCTAGGCATCCACCGTGCACGCTTATTCACTTAACCATACAACACCTAAACAGTGTCTAGATGTGTATGTTGTTTCCAAGACGCTTGCGACTCTCATATTTACATATGAAAAACGTTTACGTTTTTCGTGCACCTATCAATCTTACGATTGAGTAGATACGTACTCATTACATTTGCATGTAATGTGCTTTTTATTTTGCTTGATTACAGTATCTAATTTAACTACGAATAGTTAATTTACATACTGAGAACTCGTTATTCATCACTTGCGTGATGATTAACATTTTCGTTTTACTTATCACACCAATCAACTTACAAGTAAGTCATTGTATTTGTGCGATAAATAAGAACATTTATCAGCTTTCCTAATTGTTAAAGAGCAGNACTTTTTCGTTAAAAAAAGCCTTAGATAAGGAGTGTTGCTTATCTAAGGCTTTTCATCATGTTGGTCACTTATTCTATTTAAGAATGAGTGGTGGAGCTATGCGGGATCGAACCGCAGACCTCCTGCGTGCAAGGCAGGCGCTCTCCCAGCTGAGCTATAGCCCCAACATGGTATGTATAAATAGAAATCCAATTTCATTTTTACAAGAAATTGGTGGGTCTGGGCA
>NZ_WTKS01000055.1:0-727 GCF_011378625.1 Pseudoalteromonas sp. c7(2019)
TATATCAGCGTTAATCACAGCAGCTTTCTTAACTTGAGCATAATCACGCACTCGTCGTAATAAACGATTGGCAATACGTGGCGTTCCACGTGACCGACGAGCAACTTCAACCGCGCCTCCTTGATCCATATCTAATTCTAAATGTGACGCACTACGCATCACAATTTTTGTTAATGACTTTAAATCGTAATATTCTAATCGTTGCACAATACCAAAACGGTCACGCAAAGGTGACGTTAACGACCCTGCTCGTGTAGTCGCGCCAATTAATGTAAAAGGCGGTAAATCTAGCTTAATAGAACGTGCAGCTGGTCCTTCACCAATCATGATATCTAGCTGATAATCTTCCATCGCTGGATATAAGATTTCTTCAACAATCGGGCTTAAACGATGTATTTCATCAATAAAAAGCACATCATTTTCTTCAAGGTTAGTTAACAGTGCCGCTAAGTCCCCGGCTTTTTCTAAAATTGGTCCAGATGTCGTTTTAATATTAACTTCTAATTCATTCGCTACGATATGAGATAACGTCGTTTTACCTAAACCAGGCGGTCCAAAAATAAGCAGATGATCTAAGGCTTCATTACGCTGGCGTGCCGCTTCAATGAAAATTTCCATTTGTGCGTTTACTTGTGGCTGCCCTTCATAATCAGCTAAAAGTTTAGGGCGAATAGCCCTATCTATTAAATTATCATCGGTTTTTTGAGTACCTGAAATAAGGCGGTCT
>NZ_WTKS01000056.1:0-294 GCF_011378625.1 Pseudoalteromonas sp. c7(2019)
GCTGCTCCTAGTACGAGAGGACCGGAGTGGACGAACCGCTGGTGTTCGGGTTGTATCGCCAGATGCATTGCCCGGTAGCTACGTTCGGAATCGATAACCGCTGAAAGCATCTAAGCGGGAAGCGAGCCTCAAGATGAGTTCTCACTGGAACTTTAAGTTCCCTAAAGGGCCGTTGGAGACTACAACGTTGATAGGCAAGGTGTGTAAGTGCAGTAATGTATTGAGCTAACTTGTACTAATTACCCGTGAGGCTTAACCATACAACACCTAAGTGGTGTTGGTGTTTACCAAGAC
>NZ_WTKS01000056.1:366-710 GCF_011378625.1 Pseudoalteromonas sp. c7(2019)
AACAATTTCAGAATTAGAACATATCGACAATTAGCTTTTCTAATTTATTTTTTATGCTTGGCGATAATAGCGCTGTGGTACCACCTGATCCCATGCCGAACTCAGAAGTGAAACGCAGCTGCGCCGATGATAGTGTGAGGTCTCCTCATGTGAAAGTAGGTCATTGCCAAGCGCCTAATACGATAATCCCTGTTGACTGACGTCAGCAGGGATTTTTTCGTTTTGATGACTTAATAATGTGGTGCTTTAATAAAATAGCTTACGTAGAAAGTAGCGCGAGTATTCCGAGTACAATGTGTAACGAGCGGTGGCGCTCTGCGACACCTTTCCATTGCTAAACTTGC
>NZ_WTKS01000057.1:0-690 GCF_011378625.1 Pseudoalteromonas sp. c7(2019)
CCGCGGTAATACGGAGGGTGCGAGCGTTAATCGGAATTACTGGGCGTAAAGCGCGCGTAGGCGGTTAATTAAGTCAGATGTGAAATCCCAGGGCTCAACCTTGGAACTGCATTTGAAACTGGTTAACTAGAGTTTTGTAGAGGGTGGTAGAATTTCAGGTGTAGCGGTGAAATGCGTAGAGATCTGAAGGAATACCAGTGGCGAAGGCGGCCACCTGGACAAAGACTGACGCTGAGGCGCGAAGGCGTGGGGAGCAAACGGGATTAGATACCCCGGTAGTCCACGCAGTAAACGATGTCTATTAGAATTTTGTGGCTATATGCCGTGGGATTCAAAGCTAACGCATTAAATAGACCGCCTGGGGAGTACGGCCGCAAGGTTAAAACTCAAATGAATTGACGGGGGCCCGCACAAGCGGTGGAGCATGTGGTTTAATTCGATGCAACGCGAAGAACCTTACCATCCCTTGACATCCAGAGAATCTGTTAGAGATAGTAGAGTGCCTTCGGGAACTCTGAGACAGGTGCTGCATGGCTGTCGTCAGCTCGTGTTGTGAAATGTTGGGTTAAGTCCCGCAACGAGCGCAACCCTTATCCTTATTTGCCAACGGGTTATGCCGGGAACTCTAGGGACACTGCCGGTGATAAACCGGAGGAAGGTGGGGACGACGTCAAGTCATCATGGCCCTTA
>NZ_WTKS01000058.1:0-464 GCF_011378625.1 Pseudoalteromonas sp. c7(2019)
ACATCTTTCTTGCTCTTGGGTTGCTGCTAAGTTGGACTAATTTATCATTACGCCCTAATGTTTGAATAACTTCATATTGCACATTTTTTTTCAGGGGGATTAGCCAGTGGCGTTCACTGCCAGTCGTTTGCCATTTATGTAAAAGCCCTAAAGAATAGAAACCTTTGTCGAATAAAGTGAGACTGTTATCGGGTGTGGTTTCTATAAGCTTTTCAGCCAGCACCATTTCATTGACCTTGTAATCATCAAAAGCACTCCCCGTGATTAGGTGGCTGCTTAGCTCCATTTGACACACCATTCTGACCTGTGGGTATTGTGTATTGGTCGGTTTTGTAAAGGCTTCATTGTTTTGGGGTGAGTCATCCGTACGCCAAACAACACCATCGACACCAAGCAAGGTAAGCCCATTCCAATGAGGATGATTAGCGCCATTATTCCAATGCCTTTGGGTGCATTCAAATAAG
>NZ_WTKS01000059.1:0-225 GCF_011378625.1 Pseudoalteromonas sp. c7(2019)
ATGCTTACCAAGCTGATGTTAAGTTGCGAGGATTAGGTGATTACGTGTTTATCGCACAACCATCTCCTTATTTCGAAGAAGAAGAAGATCTTTATATTCAGCAAATCACTAAAACGATTGTTAATGTTGGTAACCTACCAACAGATTGGAATACAGATTTTGGGTTAAGTGCTGAAATTGTGCCTTTGACTAAGCCTTATGCTATTTACGAAGGTGGTATTTTTA
>NZ_WTKS01000059.1:271-628 GCF_011378625.1 Pseudoalteromonas sp. c7(2019)
AATTCATGAACTATGTGCCTGATATGCAAAAAAATCACTTTGCTAAAGAACCTATCATGACGCCGCCTTCGGAAGTGTTTGTGACACAAACTATCTACGCTGATGCCAACGGTACTTTCCATTTTTCATTATTGAAAGCAGGTCAGTGGGGATTTGCTGCGTTAGGCATAGGTGAACAGAAAACTTACAAAGGAAAAGCGCTTTCACAAGATGCTGTTATTTGGGTACAAGCAACTAAACTGCCGTAGTTACTGCCGTAGTTACTGTCGTTTTTTCAGCTGTTGTATTTGGCTTGATTACTATATCTATCAAGCCAAATTATTTTTTATGATAAAAAGTCTATTCTAGAAAGGCTTT